>NZ_JBDGDM010000077.1:0-11001 GCF_040908885.1 Ruminococcus sp. RTP21358st1_G6_RTP21358_211008 | reverse complement strand
TACTGTTATAAAAAGTTCATTCTTTTGAATGATGATTCGTTAAGAATTTTCGAGAATCGTATGTGTTTCACTGTTTAATTATCAAGGTTGTTTGTCTGTCATCTCTTTTCGACAGCTTGTTCACTTTATCATATCTTTCAGATCTTGTCAAGCACTTTTTTCAAAAGTTTTCCAGACCCTCAAGAAGCTGTATAAAGTTGTTTGTTTCTGTCGTTCTGTTCAAGCGACTTGGTTACTTTATCATAAGTTCAGTCATTTGTCAACAGTTAATTTGAATTTTCTGAAAATTATTTTATTTTTCAGCATTTCAGAAGCAATTCCTTGCGACAGTTTGTTTACTATACCACTATCGCAAGGAATCGTCAAGCACTTTTTACAAAAAAGTTTATATTTTTTTGTGCAGATTGTTTTCCAGCATATGTTGATGCAAATACTTTTCCCTGGTAGCTAAACCACCTCTGATATGTCTCTCTGATTTATTCACCTCCAACACAGCCCTGGCCTGCCTTGCAAGTGCTGGATTTAAGCTTGCAAGTCTGGTCGTCACGTCCTTATGTACTGTGGACTTTGATATCCCAAACCTTTTTGCAGTCTGCCTTACAGTTGCCCTAGTTTCGATAATATAATTTCCAATCTCTACTGCCCGCTCTTCAATATACTCTTTCAAAAAAACGCCTCCGCCGACGCTGTTTTTACAGTGTATGCAGAGGCGCTATATTTATATGTAAGAAAACGTTCCGTAATATTTTGCAGTTAAATAATTTCCATATTCTTCGTACATATTATAAAGTACATTATATTTTCTCAAAAAAATGATACTCATACAAATTAGTCAGCTTCTTTCCTGTAAGCGCTGCGTAAGCCCTCAGTAAAGAAGAGCCGCATCCTGCTGCGCCTACATAAAGTCCCGGGTAGCTTACTACTCTGGTGGGGATGGTTCTCCACCAACTGTCATACCAGGTTCGGCTGCCTCACTGGCAAAATCCAGATATTTCCGGATTCCAGTGCGACGATATACAATATCCAGAAAAACAATAAATCCGCCATCTGCAGTAATATCCTCCTGCTCGCTCCAAAACAACCCGCGTTCATCTCAAGAAGCTGCCTCCATAAGAATATCCGCTGTGCGTAACACGAAATCGCGATACTCCTGCTTTCTTGTCACATGGTAAAGATCCTCCAGGAAATAGGCTTCTCCTACCGGTCCATTATAAGATCCTGCCGCCCATCCCGGCACAGGAATGATTCCTTTCACCTCCGAATGTAAGTAAGGTATGCTGATACCATTCAAGACCAACCTGCGTAGCAATAATATGCGCAGCCGCTTCTTCTGCTTCTTTCAGCCATCTCTCATCACTAGTGGCTTCATAAAGACGGATCAGGAAAATTCCGATTCCAGCTGAACCGTCATACATACTTTTTGACGTAAACATAGGAACATCTTCACGATATCCTTCCTGTCCCTCCGGAAGCGCTTTCCAGATCCTTCCATACTCTGTGTCTTCACCGCCAGCGTGTCGATCCAGCTCGCTGTCTCTATCGCTGCTCGAAGATAATCTTCTGCAGTATTCTTATGAAAAATTCTTGGACCTATCCTTTTATTCATCTGATGGCCCGCCACTTCTGCACTTTAGCATAAAACTTTCAGCTCTTCACTGTCATTTTTCCGCTTTTGAAAGTGGTTTTTCCTTTCGTTAATGTTGTTGTAAAATATGCTCTTGTTTTCATAGTATGTCAATAGGTTTTATTGATATAGTTTGCCATCAGGCCTCAACAAAGGCTTTCTTCTGTTCTTCCATCATTTTATATATCGAATCACTATTTTTACCCCTTTGCCCTTAAGGAAAATTTTCAATATATTTTCCGTTTTCAAAAAATTCTTAACAATCCTTACAGAGTACCATGAATCATCATATTTTTATATGGAATAAGCTCCTAAAATCTGCTATTATAGAAAACGTTGAATGTACAAATTTATTTTAAACGACAGAGGTGTTAGACATGAGTTGGTATAACGAGGCAGTTTTTTATCACATTTATCCACTGGGGTTGACAGGAGCGCCGAAGCAGAATGAGTATGGGGAGCCTGTGCATAGGCTGAATACGCTTCTTCCGTGGATCGATCATATTAAAGAAATCGGGTGCACCGCTTTATATATAGGTCCTTTATTTGAAAGTGTGGGACATGGTTATGAGACTACTGATTACAGGAAGCTTGACTCCCGTCTGGGTGACAACGAGGATCTGAAGAATTTCGTTGCAACCTGCCATGAAAAAGGGATCAAGGTTATCTTCGATGGCGTATTCAACCACACCGGACGTGACTTTTTCGCATTTAAAGATATTCAGGAGAAGCGACAGAATTCACCTTATGTAAACTGGTACTGTAATGTGAACTTCTCTGGAAATACCGAATACAACGATGGTTTTTCCTATGAAAACTGGGGCGGATATAATCTTCTGGTAAAATTAAACCAGCGCAATCCTGATGTGCAGAACTACATCTGCGATGTGATCCGTTTCTGGGTTTCTGAATTTGATGTGGATGGTATCCGTCTTGACGCTGCGGACGTTCTGGACTTTGATTTTATGAAACAGTTGCGCCGCACCGCTGAGGAAGTGAAACCGGATTTTTGGCTGATGGGCGAAGTCATCCACGGCGATTACAGCCGCTGGGTAAATGGCAGCACCCTTCACAGTGTTACAAATTATGCACTTCACAAGGCTCTTTACAGCGGACACAATGACCATAACTATTTTGAGATCGCGCACACTGTAAAATATCTGCAGAACATGGGCGACCTTGATCTTTATAATTTCGTGGACAACCATGATGTAGAACGAATTTACACCAAACTTTCCAATAAGGCGCATTTTGCTCCAGTTCATGTGCTTCTCTACACCCTTCCGGGAGTTCCAAGTATTTATTATGGTTCTGAATTTGGAATTGAGGGACGTAAGGAAAGAACCTCAGATGACAGCTTAAGACCAGCCTTAAATCTTGCTGATTATGCTGACGCAGTGGAGAAAAATCCTTGCACAGCTCTTATTGCTGCCCTTGGAAAAGTCCGCCAGAATACACCGGCTCTTAATTATGGAAGCTATGCAGAGCTTATGCTCACCAACCGCCAGTATGCTTTTGCCCGTGACCTGGATGGGGTGCGTGTGATCGTCACTGTAAATAATAATGACAATGCCGCTTCTATGGATCTGGCTGCTGGAAATGCAGCTGAGTATGTAGGTACTCTGACCGGTGAAAAAGTTTCTGTAGAAAATGGACGCATTCATGTAACCGTTGCCGGAAACAGCGGCAATATCTGGGTTCCGGCTGGGGATATGCCAGAGTATAAGCCGGTAGAGATGAATGCAAAGACACCGGAAACTACTAATACAACAGTTAAGGCTGACAACGCAGACCAGACAAAAGAGGAAGCTGCTGCCACTGTCGCAGAGCAAAATACAACTCCGATCTCTCAGGCACTGAAAAATGCTGCGAATACGGACAGCATAAAGGAAACGGTTGCGACTACTGTAGGTAACTTTGATTGCACCGCAAATGCTTCTGAAAAAGCAGCTGATGGTACAACATCTAATACTACTACCGCATCCGAACCAGCCTCCGAAAAATCTCAGATAACCGTAGACTGGTCCAAGTCCCCAGAGGACATGACCGTAGAAGAGCTTCAAGCCGGAATCCTTGCGAAAATGGCAAACAATGGTCCGGTAACCGACCAGATGAAGAAAACCGTTTATGACAATATCTGGCATGATTCCCTGGTGAACTGGCTGAAGAGCTTCCGCTGATTTGCGGCAGCCACCAGGATCTTATGCCTGCATAAATACAAAACGCCAGAATGAAATTCGCTTTACCGCTTGATAAAGCTTTTCATTCTGGCGTTTTTCATTTCTCAATCTCTAAACCATAAAATCCTATTTTTAACGGTAGCCTTTCAAATATTCCTTCTGTTCAGACGTAATCCGATAGCTTTCCACTGCCTTCTGGATAGTCTTTTTATGTACCCAGTCCGACAGTCTGTGCTGCTCAATATAAGGTACTGCAGCATCCCATTGCTTGGCCAGAGCGGTGGCAAAATACCAGGCAATCATCATGTTTACATAATATTCCTGTGATTGTACGCCAGCTGCCATTTCAAGATACTCCGGGGAAAAATCCTCGTCCAGAAAAAGGCGCATAAGCATGCCGATCCCGTAGCGAATAGTGTAGGTTTCAGTGGAGGCGATCCACTTCCGGACCTCTTCTAATACTGCTTTTTTGTTCTTACGGAAACACTTTGGCTCTGGGAAATCACAGGTGGCCCAGTTGTCGATATAGGGCAGGAATCGCTGTACTTCTTCCATACATTTCGGATAGTCCTTTATCCCAGTGATCAGCATCATATGAAGGTTATTTTCCTCATAAAACTGGTGAGGAAGCTGCTGCAAAAAGTCCTCTAATTCCGGAGTACCGGCGAATACTTTTGCAAAATTCCGAAGCACAGGAGTACGGATTCCAATAATCTTTTCCTTGGCTGTTTCGGGCATTAATTTGCTGTGGAAATCCCGATATTTTATATCCTGTAATTCGAATAACTGCTTCTGCAATTCCGTTAATTCTGCCATACACACTCCCTGTTTTTCAATCTATAACAGACATTTCACTCTAATTTTCAACGAAATTTGGGTTTTCAACTGTCGTCTTTTTAGTTTACATAATGTTTTGCATAATGCTTTTGGCTTACCAAAAACACTCATAGTTGATGTCTATTTGAGCCAATTCTATTCTGCTTTCTCTGCTGCCTCCAGGCTTGCCATCAAAAGCTCATAGAAGTCATCTTCCCCCTCCAGCTTCGGGGAGTTTTCTCCGCCGCCATTGGTACTGCGGCGCATGGTAGCATAGAAGTCTTCTCCGGCAGATACCAGGTCCATTTCATACAATTCATAGCCAAATTCCCTGCATAATCTGCAAAAAACAGTGAGAGGATCCTTTTCCAAACGGGTGGCCAAAAGCTTTTTTCGAAGTTCACCATCTTTCAGCGCATCCCCTTGCAGACGGTCCAGAATTTCCAATGTTGTCATATGCGGTACCTCCTTTTTTGCAGCTATGTTATTTTTATATATTTTAATACCTCAGCTATCTGTGCGCAACTGTTAATTTCAGAATCCATCTGCAATCCAGCAGGTTCTCTAGAGCGTGTTTGAAAAAGGCTTTCTGCAAGATGTGCGTCACACTTTGTGGGAGATTTCGCCCGGATGAGGGCGCCATAGCGGGCTACGGCAACCGAATTCGGGTGAAATCTCCCGCAAAGTGGGGCGTGCAGATTGCGGGAATGATTTTTCAAACACGCTCTAATACCAGTTAGTACATCGAAAATTAAGTATCTGCTATATTGACGCAGGATGATTTCTTCATATGCAAGGCGGAGAAAGGAGGCATAGCGGTGGCTACGGCGACCGACGACAACGCAGCAGATGAAAAATCAGACAAGTCAATATGGCAGTTACTTAATATTCGATGTACTAGTCATACTG
Source organism: Ruminococcus sp. RTP21358st1_G6_RTP21358_211008 (assembly GCF_040908885.1). Lineage (NCBI taxonomy): Bacteria > Bacillati > Bacillota > Clostridia > Eubacteriales > Oscillospiraceae > Ruminococcus > Ruminococcus sp. RTP21358st1_G6_RTP21358_211008. The sequence continues at coordinate 5,472 of NZ_JBDGDM010000077.1, read as the reverse complement.
CATTGTGATATTCCTCCACATAACTCTGCTTCTGATCTGTCATTACTAGCATCACTTCATCCATAGCCGGGCCGATATACTGGATCTTATCTGGAGGAGCGGCGATAATAAGCTGTAATGGAAGGCGTCTCAGGAATTCCAAAACGCCGCCGATTCTTTCATCATCCATGTTATTAAAGGCCTCATCAAAGAGCACCAGCCCAGCTGCCTCGCCACCAATATTATTGCTGTAAAGCTGCACAAAAGAGGCTGCCACTGTCACATAAAACGGGGTCTGTGTCTCACCGCCGCTCTTCTCTTCACATACCTTGGAATAATAAGAATAGGTGCCGTCATTATGAATGATCTTAATGTCATAATCCATGTAAGTACGGTAATCCGTAAACTCGTCAAGAGCCTGTGCACTGTTATCTCCACTTACCGAAAGCTGTTCAAACAGCTCCTCGATTACATCTTTATGAGCCTCATGGAAGATTCCCGAAAATAGGGATTCGCCTTGTGTCACATTGAAATCATCCATGATCATTTCATAATAATTGCGGTATTTTTTACTTGGCATAAACTGGAATTCATAGCGTTCACTGCTAAAATCAATGCCCTTTAACGCCTTGTTCAGTTCCTTAAATTCCCCCTGTGCAAGCTTCATATTCTCCTGTAATTTCGCCAGAAACTGCTCATGAAATTCTGTTTCTGCCGCTTTATGGGCAGACTGTACTTTCTCCTCATAATCAAGAAGTTCAGAGTTTTTCAAACGTTCATATACCGCCTCAAATTCAGGAAAACCATCCAGACTGGCAGCTGCACCAAAATCATGCTCGGTCTTATACTCCACCATGGCATTTATCATATTGTCTTTGGCAATCTGACATCTCTCACTGTTATATTTTCTCTTATTAGAAGGCAGTTTATAAAAATATTCACTTTGAAACTGCTCAATTGATCTTACTCCCAGAGCCTCCTTATATTCCCGATTCCAGCTATTTAAACGTTCTCCCGCATCTGCTGCAAGAGTGGTTACCTCACTCTTTCCGGTAATCTGTTTTTCCAGAAGTGTCTGTTTTCTGGCAACCAAATCCTGGATCCGGGCACGCATTCCACCGATTTTTTCCGTGTCGGAGCTGATGGTGTAATCCAATCCCCTAAGCATTTTTTCCAGCTCATCCAGCTGCAGCTGCTTCTGGATCAGGGTGGAATTTTCTTTCAGTTTTCGTATATTTTCCTCACATTTATCAATGGATTTATTTAACATACGAAGGGTAGCGATCACATCCAGACGGTACTTAATATCCACGTCACTTTCTGTAGAAAGAAGTCCCAGAATCTCTTTTGTGTCAGACAGCTTTTTCTCCTGATTTTCCATTGTTTCACTAAGCTTCTGAAATTCTTCTTCAGCCTGTGCCAGCTGTACGGTAAAAGCATTTTTGCCGATAAACGGCACACGAAATACCTCTGGTTTGATGGCACTTGCCACACAGTTCTGATATCTCATACAGCCCTTTGTGATAGAAACAGAATACTTTTTCAGGTCTTCGTAACGCTCGCACATCTGTACTTTTCCAAGGAGCATGTTGCTGTACTGACGGGCATATTTGTTCTGGGATGTGACTACTTCTGCCAGAGTTCCAGCAGGCGCAGTGTCGTATTTTTCCAGATCTTTCGTATTGATCAGACCTACTCCGTAAACCTTTTTCTCTCTTCGAAGACGGTCATAAATACCAAGTGCAATATCGAAGTTCTCCGGTTCTACAAGCACATAAAAACGCTGCGTATTCAGATACCCCTCTACTGCGTTTCGCCATTCCTCATCCTTAATTTCCAGCATTTCGCAGAGCACTCCAGGCTGGATTTCTCTTCCAATACCCGCAAATTCTTCCTGTACAGACTCCACAAGAAGCTCTACTCCAGATGGATAAGTCAGCTTTTTGCGTTTCAGTTTATTGATCTTTTTGCTTAATTTCTCCCATTCTGTCTGGTTCTGATTCAGCCGGATCTTCAGCTGCGCCTGCTCTTCCTGCAGTTCTCCATAGCGCATCTGTTTGAAATGGATCACATCATCTGTAAGGCTCTTTATTTCTGTTACATTGATATCACCATCCAGAGTTTGAAGTTTTTTCCGGTATTCACGGATACAGGAAGCGAAATCTGCGCCAGTTCCATTTTCTGCATTTGCAGACTGACTCATTTCGGCAGAAACTGCTGCAGAATATCCGGAAGTGTCCCCTGCCCCCATAGTCCGCAATAAACTCTCGCAGTCCCTGGCCGCCTGAGCCACGCTCTTCTTCAATTCCGTCCCCTCATTCATAGCTTCCTGTCTCTTATCCTGAAGCCTTTTCAGCTCTTTTTTCTCCTCTTCCAAAGCTACAAATTCCTGGTTATGACGCAGTTCTACACGAATATTTGTGGCAATTTCCTGCTTTTCAGAGCGCTCTTTCTGAAGCATTTCCAACTGGGCTTTCGCCTGGGAAAGACGGATTTCTTCGTTCTTTCTGGCAGTTTCCAGACTGGAAAGCTGTCCTTCCACAAGCTCCAGATCACTACGTTTCAGGAAATACTCGTACATCCTGTCCTTTTCAATACGCTCCTGTACACGCTGGTACAATTCCTGTATTTTTTTCAGTTTTTTCATGCGTTTTTTCACGTTATCAAGGGTACGTTCCATATCCTGATAAGTACGCACATTCTCCCGAAGTACATCAATATTGACTTCTTTTTCATCCAGCACGTAAGAGTAAACAAAGTCCTTAATATCGTCGATTGGCTTAAATGCAAGCGCTTTTGGAATCAGACGAAAGAACTTATCTTCAATCCTTCCAAGTCTTGCTGTGACCATTCTACGGGCTTCCATATTGGTCTTGCACCACTGGCGGATATCAATGTTGGAACCACGGAATTCTGCAATGGATTTCACCTGGTTTCCGTACAGGAAAAGATCATCTGAGATCCTGGTATTCTCCATCAGATACCGCACTGTAGTCTCCTGGCCCTCAGAAGCAGAATCCACAACAGCACCGATAATGAAATATTTATCCTTGCTTTCCTCATAAAATTCCAGGGCAACATGAGCGCTGATCTCGCCGGTACGCTCATAAGGCTGGTTTTCTTTTCCTGTTTTACAGCGGATATATCCGGTAAGCCTTCGCTTACCATTCTCGTGGGCCGCCTTGTTAAAATAACCGGTGGAACAGATGATCACAAACTGGATTGCGTCCAGAAGAGTGGATTTTCCAGCACCGTTTTCACCAGATAAAAGAGTAGAATCTCCAAACTCTATGGTACAGTTATTAAACCTGTGCCAGTTAATCAGCTTCATCCTCGTCAGTTTCTTCATCGCTTTCGTTTCTTCCCTTTCTGTATGTCTCCAGTTTCTCATATGCTGCCTTAATGTCTTCTGCACGTACCACCATCAGAATGGAGTCGTAAATCAGAACACGAGATTCTTCATCTCCCATATCCTTATCCAGAAGCTCCACGATCTGATATCTTCGGAACAGGCTCAGGGCATTTCGCATGGTGGTTTTGTCGATTAATCTGTCACGGATATTAAGACTCACAAACTTATCCTGAATGTCTCCAAGGTTCACGATTACCTCCTCTATTGCGGAAAGCTCACGCTTCTTTTCATCGTAAAGGATTCGCAGGATCAGAAGTACAATGGAATCATAAAGCTTCAGATTCATCCGGTTATACCCTCTCGGACTGGTCAGCTGAATCACTCCATATTCCTCGTTTATCTCAAGGCGATAGCCAAGAACGCCCAGATATTCTTTAAATTCTTTCCTGTATTTCAGCACAAAATAATAATCTGCTTTGGTATTCTGGTTTCCTTTGCACAAAAAGCAGGTTCCCAGAAGACGGTTGCAAACCCTGCTGAAATTATCCTTTTCTTTTTGCAGCATTCCTTCCAGATATTCCATTTTCTCTCCTCCGTATCCGAAAATCTTTGAAACGGTAGCCGTTTACTTCCCGTTCTTCCAGAGTTTCTATTACATATCCCATATTTTTGCGCTGACCGTAAAGGCGCACATAGATCAGTTTGATAAAATCCTCTTCATTATTGAGAGGAAGCTGGCTTGCTTCCAGCTCATCTTTTTCCGCCAGATAACGGTTTACGTAGTTCTGAATTTTCTCTACACTGATCACTTTCCGGATCTTTTCTGCCATCTTTCTCATTTTCTCACGGCGAAGCTCTTCGTCTGGTTCCTCATTCTCCAGACTGGAGGGGATGAATTCCTTTTTCCCTTCTACTGCCAGATACAGAGAACTTTGTTCCAGAATAGAACACTGGCAAATACGCACCAGATCATCCAGAAAATCAATGCGGTAGATTCCCCCAAGATCCATATTTTCCCGGTTGATTTCTTCATTAATTCCCATGAGTATTTCTTTCAACTGCCCCCGCACATCTTCATTTCCTGCCAGGAGAAATTTAGCACGGTTGATGGCAGCTCGCTGGTACTGGGTATTTTTCTGGTTGATTTCCTGAAGAATCTCGTCCATATTGCGGAAAGCCTCAATAATTTCGTGAAGATAACGGTAGGTCAGTTCCCGCCCCTCTTCCTCGGAAACCTCCCGGATAGCTGCAATCTCTGCAGATGCCTTTTCCAGAAATTCCTCATTGTGGCTTTTTTTCTCCAGGCACTGCATAATTTCCGGACGAAACTTGGAAACATTGTCAGAAGTCAACAGGCGGTGGTAGGCTTTGTCTACAATATTGGTAATGTAGTCGTTAAACAGTGCATCCATAATCTGGGCAACCGTGCTGTGTCTGGTAAGGTCATCAATGTAGTGTTTGATGTTGGAATTGAGGTTTTTCAGACCAGTGATCAGGTAGTCAGTGTTTTCCCAGATCTGCATGAGCACGATACCCGGCTTATCCATGGTGCCTTTTACCAGACTGTAGATGGTATAAATGTACCCCTGGTATTCAATTTGTTTCCCATCTGCGATATCCAGGAGTGTTTTGATTATTTTCACAGCGTATTCCTTGAAGTTTACACGCTGTACGTAGCTTTTGTCTGTTTCCACTTCGATCCAGCCGTAGTATTCCAGGCGGCGCAAAATGCCGTTAGCCCGGCTTCGGCTGTCATCAGCCTGGAATTCTTCTTCCACCAGCTGGGCCGCATTTTCCTGTCCAAAATAAAATTCCAGCTCGTCTACCAGCACTTCTCTTTCCACGCCAAAGGAGAACTGGTGTTCCATAATGGCAAAAAGGCGGCTGATACATTCCCAGTATACAATTCGGTTTGGAGAAGATAATGGGACAAAAAAGTTGTCGGGGATTATGTGAAACATAGGGGTGTCCTTTCTTTAAACGTAAAACAAGGGACAAACTGCTTTGTCCCTGAAATCTTTCTTTATTTTAGCATAGCCGGTTTTATTGTACAAGGTTTTCTCAGTTGCTATTTAGTGTGTTGAAAGTTGTTCAAGGCGGACGCATTCGGACAATGGTGATTGCTCACTCGCCGGCGCAAC
>NZ_JBDGDM010000076.1:0-13199 GCF_040908885.1 Ruminococcus sp. RTP21358st1_G6_RTP21358_211008 | reverse complement strand
AACTGCCAGCAGATAAATTTCTGCTGGCAGGAAAAATTTATATTTTTTCAATTGTCTACTTGACGGGGAGCGGTTCAGGAAATAGACAGCCCCGCCCTCATCCGGGCAAAATCTCCCACAAATTGTGACGCACATCTTGCAGAAAGCCTTTTTCAAACACGCTCTAGTACTCCATTTTTACTCCATTTTCGTAATAAATAGCTTGAAATTATAATAATTTACGTGGAATACACCACTCTCTCAACCCCTGGAAATACTGGAAAAATCAGGTGTTCCGTAGAGGTCGTATGGGGTGCTCTGGTAGACGTAATAATTCAGCCAGTTTGTATACAGATTGTTGGCATGGGCTCTCCACATCAGAAGCGGACCGTTTTCAGGGTTGTTGTCGCGGTAGTAGTTTTCAGGCATTTCAATAGGGAGCCCTTTGCCAAGATCACGTTTGTACTCGCCGTCCAGGGTGACACGGTCGTATTCCGGGTGACCCATTACAAAAATCTTGCGACCGTCTTCTGCCATGGCAAGAAAAAGGCCTGCTTCGTCGGATTCTGCAAGGACAGTAAGGTCTTTGCAGGCGTGTACAGCTTCAATAGGAACTTCTGTATGTCGGGAATGAGGTGCCAGAAATATATCATCGAACCCTCTGACCAGCGGAATTTTGCGGTTCATTACCTTGTGCCAGAAAAGGCCAAACATTTTCTTATCCAGCTTGCGTTTCTTCAGTCCATAGAAATGGTAGAGCGCAGCCTGAGCAGCCCAGCACAGGAAAATGGTAGATGTCACATGAGTCTCTGACCAGTCCATGATCTGGGTAACTTCCTCCCAGTAATCAACCTCTTCAAACTCCATCTGCTCTACCGGTGCTCCTGTAATGATCATTCCATCAAACTTCTTATCTTTCAGTTCAGAAAAAGTCTGATAAAATTTGTTCAGATGACTCCTGGAAGTATTTTTCGCCTGATGGGACTCCACCGCCATAAAACTTACGTCAACCTGCAGAGGTGTATTGGAAAGAGAGCGAAGAAGCTGAAGCTCGGTTTCCTCTTTCAGTGGCATTAAATTTAAAATCAGAATATAAATCGGACGGATATCCTGGTGCATAGCACGGTTTTCGTCCATAACAAACAGATTTTCTTTTTCCAGAATCTCCTTTACCGGGAGATCACTTTGTATTTTAATTGGCATTGCAATTTCCTCCTGCTATTATACATACTTTTTGTCATTCCTTTCGCTTCGCTCAAGGCACAAACAAGTTATGAAAAACGTTGTGCCCTTCCGCTCTTCTCTTCTGTAAAGATATATTCAATACAGTTCACTGGTAACGTTCCGCGAGGTGTTTTTTTGTGAACAAAGTTCACAGAAAACCTGAGAACCTTGTTGCGAAATCATGAGATTACATGTTTTTTACGCATCACGAAGCGTATTGCTGTAAACGAAGTAAGCAAAAAACACAGATTACCAAAAGGCATTCTGCAAAATATACCGCAAAGTACAACGTACAGATTACCCAAATTTTCTTTTAAATCCCCGCCAGCTCCAGGAAATCCTCCTCCGACAAAATCGGGATTCCCAGTTCCTGAGCCTTCTTGTTCTTGGAAGAAGCAGATGTTTTATCGTTATTAATCAGATAGTCTGTTTTCTTTGTTACAGAGCCGGTCACCTTACCGCCGCGGGCTTCGATAAATTCCTTTGCTTCAGACCGGTTGGAAAAATGCTCCACACTGCCTGTAATAACAAAGGTTTTCCCTGCAAAAACCTGTTCTGCTGAAGTCTCCTCATGAACCAGATGAAGATGACTGAGCAGATGATCCAGCTTCTGATTATTCTCTGCGCTCTTAAAATAATCAGCCATACTTCCGGCGATTACCGGACCGATTCCTTCAATCGCGCTGATCTCTTCTTCATCCGCATGGCGGATTTTCTCTATATCATCGTCAAAATATTTACAGATCACCTTGGCATTTGCAAGACCGATACCTGTAATCCCAAGACTGTAGATCACCTTGGCAAGAGTAGTTTTTTTCGCTTTCTCCAGACTCACCATCAGATTATCAAAAGACTTCTGACCAAATCCTTCCATTTCTACGATCTGATCTTTATATTTTCCAATTTCAAAAATATCACCAAAATTATGAATAAATCCCATTGCAATAAACTTCTCCAGAGTTGCCTCTGAAAGTCCGTCAATATTCATGGCATCACGGCTGGTAAAAAGGCTGAAGGACTTAATCTTCTTGGCAACACAGTCCGGATTCATGCAGTATAATGTCTCCACATCGTTTTCCTTGCGGATACGCGCCTCCTGACCACACACCGGACATTTATCCGGAATTACCAGATTGCCGCTTCTTGTAAGATTCTCTGCAATCTGGGGAATGATCATATTGGCTTTGTACACTTTAATGGTATCTCCAATTCCAAGCTGCAGTTCCTTCACAATGCTGATATTGTGCACGCTGGCGCGGCTTACTGTAGTACCTTCCAGCTCCACTGGTTCAAAAATTGCAACCGGATTAATCAGTCCGGTTCTTGACGGACTCCATTCCATATCCACCAGCCTGGTTTCCCGCATTTCATCCGCCCATTTAAAAGCAAAGGAATTTCGCGGAAATTTCGCAGTACTCCCCAAAGACTCCCCATAGGCGATGTCATCATAGGTCACAACCAGTCCGTCTGATGGAAAATCGTTGTTTACAATTGTCTTGGAAAAATAATCCATGGCTTCATCCAGACTTTCAGAGGTAACCACCTTATATTCCACCACCTCAAAGCCCTGTTTCTTCAGCCAGATAAACTGCTGCTCCCTGGAATTAGAAAAATCCACATCCTGTGCACTTACCAGGGCAAAGGCATAAAAACGCACATTTCGTTTCGCCGTAATCTCGTTATTCAGCTGACGCACGGAACCACTGCAAAGATTCCGCGGGTTCTTATATTTGGCATCTGCATCACCTATAGTCTCGTTGATCCGCTCAAACTCAGAATAAGTGATAATCGCTTCACCCCGAAGCACCAGCTGACCTTTATAAGGGATGCGAAGAGGAATATTCTTAAACACTCTGGCATTGTTGGTAATAACCTCACCTACAATTCCATTCCCCCTTGTTACCGCTTTCACAAGCTCACCGTTCTCATAAGTAAGAACAATGGTCAGGCCGTCCAGTTTCCAGGATAAAAGGCATTTGTGATTTCCTATAAATCCACGAAGCACTTCCCTGTCTTTTGTCTTATCAAGGGATAGCATGGGGCTTGGATGTTCTTCCTTCGGAAGTTCATTAACTGCCTCGTATCCTACGCGGACAGTAGGACTATTTGTGAGTACAGTGCCGGTTTCTTTTTCCAGCTGCTCCAGCTGGTCGTACAGGCTGTCGTACTCCTGATTGCTCATGATTTCCCTGTCTTCCTGGTAATATGCCTTCGCGGCCTGATCCAGCTTTTCTACCAGTTCTTTCATTCGCTGTAGAGAATTTTCCATGATGTCCTCCTGTTTTACTGTTATAATTACTGCAAGCAGACTTCCTCTGTGAAACAGACTGCCTTTTTTCTGAAATAGTGCGGGAAGCAGCTGGCTTATTTTGCCTTTTTTCTTCTGGAATTGAAGAAAAGGGAATGCTGTCTCTTCCCTGTTTTTTGGAAAATACAGGCACACTGTCCTGCCTTCTGGCTGCGGGAAGCTGGGAGGAATCTGCAATTCCACGTTCCAGCTTCTTCCACTCCTCCTGGGTGGCTTCTCTGTACTCGCCCTCTTTCAAGCCATCTATTGTCAGTTCCATGATTCGTACGCGCTTCAGACTAAGCACCTGATATCCCAGATATTCACACATTCGGCGGATCTGCCGGTTCAATCCCTGGGTAAGAATAATCCGAAAAGAATTTCTCCCTGTTTTTTCCACAAAACACGGACGGGTAATGGTATCCAGAATAGGAATTCCAGATGACATTTTTTTCACAAAGTCACTGTCAACTTGCTTATTTACAGTTACCAGATATTCCTTCTCGTGGTAGTTCCCCGCACGCATGATCTTATTTACCAGATCTCCCTGGTTTGTTAAAAGCAAAAGCCCTTCGGATTCCTTGTCAAGGCGTCCTATAGGATAAATTCGAACTGGATAATTCAGATACTCCGTAACTGTGGTCTCCTGGCGCTGTTTTCTGGTGCTGCACACTACACCACGAGGCTTATGGAATAAAAGCAGAACTTTTTTTTCTACTTTTTTCACAGGCTTACCATCCACAAATACAACTGTATCTGTTGTAATCCTTTCTCCCGGTTCTGCCACATGACCTTCCACCGTCACCCGTCCGTTCCGGATCAGGCTGTCAGCCTCACGTCTTGAACAGAATCCCGCTTCGCTTAAGTATTTGTTGATTCTGATTTTTTCGTCCATTTTTCCATTATATAGTTTTTCCCGGGCATATGCAAGGCAAACCTTGCCCCAAGCTCTAGAACACATTTAAAAAAGCTTTCCCGCAAAGTGTAATGCACATCTTGCAAAAAACCTTCTCCACACACGCTCCAAAGCGAATATTAAGCAGCCAATAAAGAAGATAGAAGCATGCAAAAAAGCCAGGACAATTTCCCCGTCAATACTCTGCAGACACTGTAAATTCTTCCACACTGCCGCAGGCATTACACAGGAAAATCCATCCCGGCTTCCACATTTTTTCTTATTTTTCCAATAAGAAAACCTTCTTTATTCCGTTTTCAGATCTGAGAACTTCATTTTCACAACACACATAGCTCCCATCATCAGTGCTACACCGATGATCAGGCACAGCGGGCTCTGGATAAAGCCGGCGAAAATGTAAGTTACAAAGGATACCACTGCTGCCACAATGGCATAAGGCAGCTGGGTTGACACATGATTTACATGATCACACTGAGCTCCCGCGGAGGCCATAATAGTCGTATCCGAAATCGGAGAACAATGGTCACCGCAAACAGCACCAGCCATACAGGCAGAGATGGAAATGATCATCAAGTCTCCCGGTGTGTTTTCAAATACATGAACCACAATCGGGATCAGAATACCAAAGGTTCCCCATGAAGTACCAGTAGCAAATGCCAGGAAGCAGGCTACCAGGAATATAATAGCCGGAAGCATATTTACCAGTCCTTCTGCTGAAGACTTCACCATTTCCGCAACAAACTCAGCAGCGCCCAGACTGTCCGTCATACTCTTTAAGGTCCATGCAAAAGTGAGGATCAGGATCGCCGGTACCATGGACTTAAAGCCCTCCGGAATACATGCCATACAATCGCGGAAGGACAGCACTCTGCGCACCATATAAAGAAGAATGGTGATCACCAGACCGAAGAAGCTTCCAAGCACCAGTCCGACAGAAGCATCACTCTGTGAAAAAGCAGTTACAAAATCTGTACCGCTGAAAAACCCTCCAGTATAGATCATACCAATTACACAGCAGATAACCAGAGAGATGATAGGGATCAGAAGATCCATAACCTTTCCTCTTGGGTTCACCGGTCCATCACCTTCGCCTGAAGCATAAGGACGAGCTGCTGTGGTAAACAGATCCCCTTTTAACGCATTGGACTCATGCACACCCATAGCACCAAACTCTTCTTTCATCAAAACCATGGATACCATCATTACAATCGTAAGAAGTGCATAATAGTTATAGGGAATAGCTCTTACAAACACAGACATTCCATCCTCTCCCGGAACAAAACCGCTAACAGCAGCTGCCCAGGATGAGATTGGTGCAATGATACATACCGGCGCAGCTGTGGCATCGATCAGATATGCCAGCTTTGCGCGGGATACATTGTGCTGATCTGTAATCGGCCTCATAACACTGCCTACCGTCAGACAGTTGAAGTAATCATCAATAAAAATCAGCACTCCAAGCAAAATGGTTGCCAGTTCTGCCCCAACTCTTGTCTTGATGTGTTTGCCGGCCCAGCGGCCAAAAGCGGCTGATCCTCCAGCCCGGTTCATCAGGCAGACCATAGTTCCAAGAATTACCAGGAACACCAGAATACCTACGTTACTGCTGGATGATAACACACTGATCATTCCGCCTGAAAAAATATGGTTAACCGTTCCCTCAAAATTACCGCCAGAGTACAAAAGTGCTCCAACTAAAATTCCAAGGAACAGGGAACTGTAAACCTCTTTTGTGATCAATGCCAGAACGATTGCCACAACTGGCGGTATCAATGACCAGAAAGTAGCGTACACAGCAGGTGTGCCAGCCTCCTCTTCTGCCGCTGCCAGAACAGTCGCCGGACATGCCAGGACAAACATCATAACAGCTGCAAAAAGAACAGATAATTTTTTACAATTGTACTTCATTATTGATTTCCTCCCTCTTTTTTCCTGAATACCAGATGACCAGTCACAAACCGGTCAGAGCGTTTTCTTAAAAGCCTCCTCTTCTTTAACGCAAAAAGCCATGAATGTACTCCCATTATGGGGACACATTCATGGCATTTATTCTTCACAGGATCTATACCTTAGATAGCGCTCCACAACAGTGACAGTCTGCCGCATATTCTGCGTCAGCCCAGAACTTCTCTCCTGGCTGAGAAAAAATCCTTCGGCAGTCTCCCCTTTCATTCCAACCAGTCCGCCATACGACCCAGAGCGTGTATCTGCGTATGCCCATAATCTGCACACAACCTGTCTCTGCAGCTGAAATTACTGATGAAGCCTGCGCCTCTATCATAACTTCCCATATTCAGTTTATTCACAAACTCAATGTATCAGCTTTTCCCTGTAAATGCAACCCTTTTATTCATAATATTTGAAAATACCGTACTCATTTACCTGACCAATCAGGTAGAACCCTTTTGTTTCCATATACAGCTGCTTCTTTTTGCTTGGAACCGGAAAAACCAGGTAATTGCATTTCAGTCTTTTTGCATTTTTTACTACCTTTTTGATCACCGGTACTTCTGCCACAAGCTGTTTATGGAGCCATCTTGCAGCTTTTTTTCCAGAGGCTCCTTTACCGCCTCTTCCGTAAGGCATTTTGATAGACGGATCATAAACTCTCACATAGGAAGCTATTTTGTCATCCGTTGCCAGGTAAATCTCTTCATTTTCTTCCTTCTGCTCATTGATCAGATTGCAGATGCTTACTACCTCATCAGGGATCTTCTGTACATTCTGAACCTTTTTGTAAAAACCATCTTTATTCAGGCCAGTTCCGCAAAAAGCCAGCACTGCCGCAATAAAAATCAGAAGTATGTACTGCCGTGGTCTGGAAGCTCCCACCTTTTTTATCAGGCAGGTTCCTGCATAAGCTATAAGCGGCACTGCCGGAAGAATCCATAATACTCTCCAGTAAACCGACCGTCCTATACATTTCTGTATAATATAAGCAGTCACCGGACAGAAAAACACAGCAAGAAAAACTACAATATAGCCGGATAAAATTCTGGATCGTTCTTTTTTTCTTCCGAATACCAGGAAATACAAACATGCAGCCAGCAGTAAATAGACATAAAATCCGTTCCCCCAGTATTTCTGCCAGGCATCCAGTGAAGCCAAAAGTGCTCGTTTCATCTCTCCACCTCCTAAAATACCAGAATGTATACCACGCCAAGTATCAGGGATGGCAGACAGCAGACTACACTCTTTAAGAATCTTCTTCCGTCTCTGAATTTCACCAGACTAAGCAGAGCAAATACTCCCATCAGAAGAGGGGCAAGCATGATTCCCATTGAGGAAAACAGACAGCAGGCTCCATTTGCCAGAAAAGCCAGGCTCCATGGATATTCCGGTTTTTCCTGCATAAAAATCTCCATACAGAGCAGAAATAAAAATGGTAAAAATACCCCTGCCAGCACAGCTTTTCCCTGCCAGATCCTGCCCATTGTAAAAATTTCTGAATTGTATACCGAATATCCGCAAAACCACAGGATCACGGCACAAAGGATCATAAAAATCCCCTGTTCTCCTGCCTTTCCCCGGAAGAATATGCGGCTGTACTGAAAAAGCACCACATATGCCAGAAAAACAAATACCGCCGGAAAAACAGTATGTGCCACAATGGCTGGATGAAGTCCTCCGCATAACCGGCTGGTCACGGCAAGAAATGCAGGAAACGGGGAAAGAATGTAACGGCTTGGCAATACATTGTAAGCGGCCCCGGTGTATGGGTTATATGCATAAAGGGTATCGGTTTCCACCGCGGTAGTGGCTGTTCCTACATAAAAAGCATCATCTTCATCCATATGGGCATAAAGCACCACAACGACAAGCTGGATCAGAATCAGAATTCCTGCCACCACAAGCTCCGGGGAAATTCCATTCTTCTGCCTTTTCTTATAAAAACTCCGGGCACCCAGAAATGCTAGTACACCAGCTACCACGCCATATGTAACGGTCAGCACATGAAGTGGCTGCTTTGTAAAAATCATGGTAAGGGAAAGCAGCTCTGTAATGGCAAACAACAGTGTATAACCGGCCAGAAGATATTCACTGCAGGTTCTTTTTTCCCTGCGGAAATAGAATCCCCCTGCCAGGCAGGGAACCACCAGCAGCCAGATCACTGCCAGTATCCCCTTAAAAATAAATCCCATATATTATTTCTCCAGTTCTTTTTTCAGAATTCCCATGGCAACCTTCTCCGATGTGATCGGCAGCTCTCTTACCCGGACACCGGAAGCATTGTAAACCGCATCTGCAATTGCAGGACAAGGGGTATCGATTACCAGCTCACCGATGGACTTGGCGCCAAAAGGACCGCTCTTTTCATAGCTGCTCTCAAACTCAACCCGGATATTTCCAATATCCTCACGGCTTGGGATTTTGTACTGCATGAAAGAATTCTCACGAATCTTACCTTCTTTGGAATACTGTACATTCTCCATAAGTGCCATACCGATTCCCTGGGCAACACCGCCCTCTGTCTGCACACGGGCAAGATTGGGGTTAATAGGAGTTCCGCAATCTACAACTGCCACATAATCGATCAGGTCAATATTTCCTGTCTCTTTGTCTATTTCAACCTCTGCTGCCCCAACCATATAAGGCGGCGGAGAAATCTGGGAAGAATAGGAGGCAGTCACCTGCATTTCCAGGGTATTTCCGCAGGTTCCCTTATAAGCAACCTCCTGAAGACTGACCTCTTTTTCCCCTGCGTAGACTTTCTTTCCATCAAAGTCTGCTTCCTCAGGACTTACACCCAGCATTTCAGCACCCAGCCGGATAATCCTCTTTTTCAGCTCATTGCAGGCGTTAATAACTGCATTGCCTGTAGCGTAAGTAGTGGCAGATGCATAAGAACCGGAGTCATATGGAGAAACATCCGTATCCACACCAAATGCAACAATATTCTCAAATTCTGTTTCCAGACAGTCGGCTGCCATCTGGGAAAGAATGGTATCACAGCCTGTACCCATATCTGCACATCCAAGGGAAAGTGTATAGGATGCGTCCTCATTCAGCTTCAGGGTTGCGCCTCCCACGTCTACATTAGCAATAGAGGAGCCCTGCATCGCCATGGCAAGACCTACGCCGCGGACTTTTCCATTTCCCATATCACGGCATGGATATTTCTCATCCCAGCCGATCATCTCCTTGGCACGGGCAAGGCAGCGATCCATCGTACAGCTTGCTGTATGAGTCAGGTTTCCATCATAGTCATACATTGGCTCGCCTTCAATTGGCATATTCAACTCACGGATTCTTGCAGGATCCATATTCATCTTATGAGCCAGCTCATTGACAGCGGATTCCACTGCATAAATTCCCTGTGTAGCACCATATCCACGGTATGCGCCGGATGCCTGCACGTTGGTATAAACAACCTCATAGTCAAAAGCATAGGCTTCCAGATTCCGGTACAGGGCAATTGCCTTATGACCTGTAAGTCCGATGGTTGTAGGACTGTGATCTCCGTATGCACCAGCATTGGAAAGCGCCTCTACTTTAATTCCTTTTACGATTCCCTTCTCATCTGCGCCAACTTTTACATGTACTTCCATCTCATGACGGGGAGAAGCGCAGATTAAGGATTCGTAACGGCTGTAAACGATTTTGGATGGACGTCCTGTCATCCAGGTAACAATTGCCGGATAAATTTCGCAGACCTCTGTCTGCTTGGCTCCAAAGCCGCCGC
The DNA here is from genome assembly GCF_040908885.1 of Ruminococcus sp. RTP21358st1_G6_RTP21358_211008. Taxonomy (NCBI): domain Bacteria; kingdom Bacillati; phylum Bacillota; class Clostridia; order Eubacteriales; family Oscillospiraceae; genus Ruminococcus; species Ruminococcus sp. RTP21358st1_G6_RTP21358_211008. The sequence continues at coordinate 3,110 of NZ_JBDGDM010000076.1, read as the reverse complement.
CAATACGAGGCTTGATCACGCGGATCCTGGAGGATGGAATTCCAAGAGCATTTCCAAGGATTCGGCGAAGATGGAACGGTACCTGTGTGGAGGAAACCACATTCAGCCTGCCGAAATAATCCTTGGTACAATATGTGCGGAAGGTCTCCATCATACACTGCTGATTGGCCTTTGTGTGATAAACTTCATCTACTGTGTATTTGCATTCTGACAAAACCTTGTCAATATCTCCCATTTCCTCATGGCCTTTTGCTGCAAGGTTCCGCTTGTTATCTGCACCAACCGGGAACTTGGATTCCCAGTCTTCTTCCGGGTGAACCAGAACCGGATTATCCTTTGCTGTATGCATATCCAGAACCGGAGGTTCCACGCGGTATTTCACTTTAATGCGCTTCATGGCAAGGTCTACGGCAGCTTCTGTTTCTCCTGCCACAATTGCCACTGCATCCCCTATGAAACGAAGATGCTGATCCAGGATCATTCTGTCATATGGACTGAACTCCGGATAGGTCTGTCCGGCAGAGGCGAAACGTCTCTTGGGAACATCTTTCCAGGTAAGGATCAGTGCCATTCCTTCTACCTTCATGGCTGTGTCCGTCTTGATTTCTTCCACCCAGGCATTGGCATAGGGACTCCTTAAGATCTTGATGATCAGGCAGTCCTTTGGTGCCAGGTCGTCTGTGTAGACTGGCTTTCCAGTCACCAGAGCCATGGCATCCTTTTTCTGCAAAGATTTATTTACATAGCTCATGCCTGCACCTCCTTCTCCTGGCTGTTTTCGTTCTTCTTATATTTCAGATATTTCAGGATACTTCTGGTCTGTCCCACAAAACCGGAACAGCGGCAAAGATTGCCGGCCAGATATTCCTTAATCTCTTCTTCAGTCGGATCTTCCAGTTCTTTTGTCATCGCAAGTACATTCATGATAAATCCCGGATTACAGAATCCGCACTGCTCTGCACCTTCATTGGCAAGAAAAGTTCCAAATTCTTCTGCTTCTGCCTGAAGTCCCTCCATAGTGATGACCTTTTTGCCGTCAATACGTGCTGCAAGGACACTGCAGGACAGCATTGGTTTGTCATTTACCAAAACAGTGCAAAGACCGCAGTTGGCAGTTTCACAGCCTCTTTTTACACTGTAGCAGCCAAGGCTTCGAAGAAACTCCAGAAGCATGGTGTCAGGACTGATTTCCGCTTCCTTTTTGGCTCCGTTCAGCCAGAAATTAATTTTCATCTGTCATACCTCCCACTGCTTCTAATGCTCTTCTTGTGAGAACCTTCACAAGAAGGGTTCTGTACTCTGCGCTGCCTCGCATGTTTCCAAAGGTAGGAACCTTCCGGGCTGCATAGTCTGCAAATTTCTGAACCGCTGTCTTCTTCTCTTCCGAAGACATGGTTTCCATGCCTGCAAGGAGACCTTCTTCGTCTTCCAGAAGAAATGCCTTCGCCGGACGGGCGCCGTAAACTGCTCTCACACCATTCTCAGACAGCCTGATACAGCATGCCAGTACCGGGAAATCAGTCTTGCTATTACGCTGGCTTAAATAGACAACCTTCAACGGAGTTTTCTTTATAATAATGCGTACCAGAATATCTCTGTCTTTTGGCATTTTCACAAAATCAGAAAGACAGACTCTGCCGCCTTTAAAAAGTTCTACCTCCGTATCAAGTGCCAGAAGCATGGTGAGTACATCAGAAAAGCCAAAGCGTCCCCAGATACTTCCACCTACAGTAGCGCAGTTGCGGAACTGTACGCCTACAATATGGCGCAGGCTTTCTCTTATGGCACCTTTCGTATATGTATGAAGTCCCTGATGGAGTTCCAGGTCCCGCAATGGGGTCATACAGCCGATCACAAATTCACTTTCTGTTTCTGTGATGGTATCCAGACCAAGCCCGGAAAGATCAATGGCTGTGGTTACAATACGGTTACCCATTTTCAACCACACCATGCCGCCAAGCACACAGGCAGTCCGCTTCTGGTTCAACTCATAAGCCTGTTCCAGAGATTCTGCTTTCATATAATTTTTTATTTTGAGCATGTTCAATTCCTTTCTCATATTGTATCACTGTTCATCGTTTTCCAAATGCGCTTTTCCAGAGCGTGTTTGAAAAAGGCTTTCTGCAATCTGTACATACAGTGAACAGCAATCGTATTGCTATTTTTAGTATAACAAGAAAGGGTTCAAATTTCCAGCGAAATGACGTATTCAGAATATTTTTTTATTTTGATTTTATGCAAATTATATAGATATTTTCATACAATTGTGTTATAATGCTAAAAAGAACAGAAAATAGTTCTCATAAACTATTTTATAACAAAATTATTTACAAATCCACCACAAAAGGAGGCGCCGTTTATGAGTAACCGTGTTATAACAATCAATCGTATGTTTGGAAGTAACGGACGTATTATTGGAAAGGCTCTTGCGGAGGAACTGGGATTTAAGTTCTATGATAAGGAGCTGATCGAAATGGCCAGCAAGGAGAAGAATATTCCTTTTGATGAGTTTGCCAGAGTAGATGAGAGAAAAGCCAGCCAGTGGCTGTATCCGGTGGATTACGAGCTGCAGATGAATCCGGAGTACCATTTCGTTCCCATGAATGATGTGCTTTACGATCTGCAGAAGAAGATCATTTTGGAGACAGCCGAAAAAGAGAATTGCGTGATTGTCGGGCGATGTGGCAATTATATCTTACAGGATAATAAGGATAAGCATCTGAGTCTGTTTATCTATGCTCCGTTTGAGGACCGTGTGAAGACGGTGATTGCACGTACCGGCCGGGAGGAAAAGAGTGTAAGGAAGCTGGTGAAACGTACGGATAAGGAACGCCGGGCTTATTATGAGTATTTTACGGATACTAACTGGCTGGATATGCTGCAGTATGATCTGTGTATTAACAGCAGCAGGGTGACGAAGGAAGAGATTGTGGAGATGGTGAAGAAGTTGATCTAAAGTGTATATTAAAGGCAGCCCCGTTTTTGGCGGGGCTGTGATTTTTTGCTATTTAATTGGTTGAAAAGTTCTTCAGAAGGGACGCATTTGGACAATGTGTATTACTCACTCGCCGGCGCAACGCTCCAGCGAACTAATCGCTAACTGCGACTAA
>NZ_JBDGDM010000075.1:0-15748 GCF_040908885.1 Ruminococcus sp. RTP21358st1_G6_RTP21358_211008 | reverse complement strand
CCTGCCTATATTTTAACACAATGAAAGGAACCTGCGAACAGATTCCTTTCCATTTTTTTCTTAAGTTTATGATGTTGGGCTCAACTGGTGGTTGTTTATCAGACCTCCTTCAGATTCCCAGAACAGCAGATATCTTAATCTCCTTTTCTGTTTCACTGAGATCAAAGTCACCGCCATCTTCCACAGTCATGTGTACCTCATACAGTACATCTTCGGATAATGTATCCGGTGTTTCACCATCTTCTGTCTGGATATGCCATTTCTCTGCCGGAACTTCTTTCAAGGTACCATCTGTGCCGTATGCATACAGCTTCAGAGAACCTGTTTCCCCAGAGATTCCTTTCATACGTATTGCAACGGTTGTATTCGGATGTACGTTCTCAATTGTGATCGTATTCAGCCATCCTTCCACATCTCCCAGACCACCATCTGCCGCAAATTTCTCCTGGCTTAACACATTGCGCATCGCCTGATCCAGATCAACCCTACGATAAGGCATTTCCGGCAGATAAACGAATCTGTCCTGAAGTCTCAGAAGTTCCAGATAACCGGTAGGACAGTAAAGTGAATTTCCGCTGTTTCCGGCATACATTCCGATAGCCATGTTGTTGTACATAGGCTTGCTGGCAACATCCATGGAAAAAACAGTTTCACCGGTCTCAAAATCAAGTATAATATACTGCCACATACCGGTTTCCAGATTCTGTACATATCCGTAGATATATCCGGTTGCCGTAGATAATTTCATCATGGAAGTATCTGACAGATCACTTCTGCACCAGATACTCTTCATTTCGTATCCATCCTCAGTCTTAATCGTATCTACGCGTTCCACACCCGGCGTGATCATTTTATTTCCCTGTTTCAACCAATTTTCATCATAAATATTGGTATAACTCTGAATAGAAGAATCACTGTCCTCTTTTCCCAGGTTGGCACTTCCTGCACCAAACCAGTTACATACGATGGTACTTACGGTTCCTGCACCGTTATCATATACGATCGCAGAATTTTCAACAGCTACCTGGCTGCCCTCCGGAAGTTCATCGATCACAGGGAGATTTGCGACAACTTCTCCTGTTTTCATATCCAGGGCAAGAAGATTTACGGTCTCCTGATTATCGGTAAACATCACCAGATCTTTTGTAAGGGATGGAGAGCATCCGCTGCCCCAGGCAAGACCTCCGCCAGTTGTTTCATCCCCTTCTTTGCTTTCTTTCGCGCCAGCACTCTCGTAAGGAGTTTCCCAGATTTTCTTCACCCCATTGTCCGCCTGCAGCAGATAACAGTTCTGATTCGTCAGGATCACTGCTCCATCCTTGGATGCTGCAATTCCATTCTCTGCACCCTCTCCCGGAGCCAGCTCATATACGAAGACGGCATCTGACAGATCAGTTTCCTCTCCATTTAAAATGGCATCAATAGCTGTACGGGAAATATAGCCCATAGCACCCTGCTGTTTCCTGTCAGGGTAAATGCGGAATCCTCCGGTTGCAAACCAGAGATTTCCTTCATAGTCAAACACTACCGCAAGAAGATTCTGATCCAGTGTTTTTCCAAGTGCTGCCTCTGCCGCTGCTTTAATATCAATATCCAGCACTTTCTCAAATTCCGGAAGTACGTTTCCGTCTTCATCTGTTGCCTTCAGCATCAGCACATGGTTATTATTGGTCGGACACACCAGACGGTTACTCTCATCTACAAAGGAATAGGAGCTCTGGATCAGATATTCTCCATTGTCATGCTGTTTTGGAGAAAAATATCCCAGTGTCTGTGTTTCCTCTGCATTGATATCACGAATTGCCAGTCCACCAAGCAACGGAACCACTGCATGTCCATAAGAATCGAAAAAGATAGCAGGAGACGCATTTGCATTGGTTTTTTCATAAGAAACATTAATTTCTGAATAAATGCCTACCGGTAATACCTCGTCTGTGGAATCTGTATTGTAGCAGTCATGATGAATATTGGAATCACTTGCTGCCATATAAGGATTCTCGTCAATAACCTTCTGTGTAAGTGTCTTTATGGGCAGTTCTGATGTCTGACCTGTATTTTCCTCTGTCTGTATTTCTTCTGCCTGTGTTTCCTCTGCACGTACCATATTTATTGATGGTTCAGATGTTGCAGCAGCTATAAAAGTAATCATTGCAAGAATTAAAGCTCTTTTCTTCATATTGTTTTCCTCCAAAGTGTTTTTGTCATATTACATTGCTGCGTTCAAACCAAATGGAAAGTCCTTCTTTTATTTTTTGCTCTTCCACAGGTTTCATAAAAAAATATTCTATCCGCATCCTGAACGCATGAAGCGAAAAATCAAGATCACTGCACCAGATGATCCCACATTTGGGATATAAGGAACGAAGATGTTCTGCAGCATTCAGCCCGGACACACCAGGTAATGCAAGAAGCACCACTGCAGGTACTGTTTTTCGTGTCCACTCAAAAAATTGTTCCTGATCCTGATAAATTTCAATCAATGGAAAAACTTTCTTTTCTGTACAGTAATTCCTGATATATTCCGAACATTTCTGTCCTTCCTGTTTCTGATCAGTCAATATAGCAATACAATACACGACATCCCTCCTTTTCCATCTGATGTCTCCCATTTGTTATTCTCATTATAAAAAAGTCGAAAATTATTTCAATAATTCTGTCACGAAACGACAGAAAATGACACGAATTGTAAATCTATGGTATTTAGATAATTTTAAGTTTGGGGAATTGTCTGTCGGAGCGGACAGGGATTAATTTCTTTTTTTAGCAGTGGCATCACATCTATATTTTATATACTCAAAGAAAACAGACTGATCCACATATCTTCTGTAGAAGCCAGCCTGTTTTCTTATTGTTTTACAATGTGATCTTGTACGTGTTACCGGAATATTTTCCCATTCCATAACTTATACCCGCTCAAATACCACCGTCACCTGCCCGCCGCAGATCATTCCAAGACTGTCCTGGCCGTCTGCTGTTAAGGCATAGTGTTTTACTTCTTTTTCTTTTACTTCTTTACAATGATTGATGGCTTCGTACTCTACTTTGCCGCCGCCAATGCTGCCTGTAATGTGTCCGGACGGTTCTACGAACATTTTGCTTCCTACTCCTCTTGGAGAAGAGCCGGATTTCTCTGCGATGGTGACCATGACACCATGACGACCTTCCAGAACTGCTGTCTCTACTTTTTCATCACAGTAGGCGGAATAATGCTGATTTTTTACCTTAATGATTTCTGCCATAATGCTCACTGCAATTTCCTCCGGAAGCTGCCCGCCAAGAGGAATTCCAATCGGTGCATGGACTTCGTCCAATTGCTCCAGAGTGTAACCTTCTTTTAGAAGATTTTCCCTGGTGATCCGTACTTTGTTTTTGCTGCCGATCATGCCAAGATATTCGTAGGGACGATGGAGAAGCCTGCGAAGGCAGTCTGCATCACCAATGTGGCCTCTGGTAAGAATTACATAATAGGCATTGTCATAAGGAGCAATATATTTGTCCAGTTCTTTGAAATCACCATAGATCAGCTGGTCTGCTTCCGGGAATCGCTCCTTTGTCACGAAATCTTCTCTGTCATCCATGATCGTTACATGAAAGCCAAGCATTTTTCCCAGATAGGCAGTTGGCTGTGATACGTGACCGCCGCCAAAGATCACAAGCCGCGGGTTCTTGCGGTAATCTTCTACGAAAAGCCGGTGACCGTCTGCTTCTGTTACTTTTGTCTCTTTCGTCTCACTCAGAATATTCAGATAATTATCCCATATGGAAGCATCTTCCATTTTCTCGGGGATCAGCTGTACACCTGATTTTTTTTCAGCAGCTTCATCACAGTTTTCTTCTCTAATAACCGTTTCCGGTTTCAAAATGCACTTCTTTCCCATATATGGTCCATCCAGAAAAATTCCAGTTTTTGCCCTGCCTTTTTCATCAAGAATCTGATAAATTTTATTATACATGATTTTCCACTCCATCCTGTCATAATCAACTCCCCATCCCTTCCTGCCATCATTACCGGGCATTCTTTAATCAATCCCTTTTATTGTTACTGTTCACTCCGTGACCAGTAACACGCTTCGCGATGCACAGAAATCATGCATTCGCATGATTTCGCGCTGAGATTCTCGGGTTTTCTGTGAACTTTGTTCACAAAAAACACCTCGCGGAATGTTACCAGTGAACAGTAACCTTTTATTAGCAAGAGGATGATGCAGCGGTTAAAATTTCATTGCACCTTTCATTCCTATATATTATAATACATCCGGAGGAATTTTCACAATGAAGAAAAAAAGAATTATGGCCAGTTTTCCCATTCGGATTCTGGCAGTCAGTATACCCGGCCTCCTTACAGGCCTGTTTTTAAATGCCACAAGAACTATGGGGCTGACCTCCGGGGCTTTGAATCTGGTGGTTACAGCCCGTTATGTGCTAAGTCAGATAATCACCTTTCTGGCACCGCTGATCATTATCGGTCTTGTGGCATCTTCCATTATTTCCGTAAAAAAAGCTCCCACACCAGCCACCGCGCCAGTTGTCCGGATCACTTATTTTTCCATGCTTGGAGCCGCAGCTTTCGCATCCGTTCTTGGATATCTGATCATTCCAAGACTTCCGGTATCCACAGACAGTTTATCTTTCCGCTTCCTGCCGGATACCTTGTTTGAGCTTCCCATTCCAGCACCGGTTTCTGCACTGAGCGCGTTAGTACTTGCTATTTTGCTTGCCCTTGGTGCCTGCTGGACCAATGCAGTGCGAACCAAAGAGCTTTTGCAGGAGTTTCGGGGAATTACCCTTTCCCTGATGTCCAGAATTCTTCTTCCACTGTTACCTGCTTATATCGGGCTTTCTCTTTGTACACTGGCTTATCAGGGATATTTCATCAAGTATCTGCCACTGTTGCTTCTGGCACTTATTATTATAATTCCGGCTTATATGGTCTGGGTGTTGGTTCTGTATCATATTGCAGGATCTTATGCCGGAGAAAAGGCATGGGGAATTCTGAAAAATTATATACCGGTCTGTAAAATGGCTTTAAGAACCCATTCTTCCACAGCTGTGGAAAAATATTCACAGAAAGCAGCTGACAAATGTGTGCCGCTTGATTCCGAGCTTATCAAAGAGGCAATTCCTCTTTTTACCCAGATTCATCACTGTGGTTCTGTGCTTGCAGAGGTATTCTTCGCTATGATGATCTCCCGTATTCTGTACGGCTCTGTTCCTGCACCGGGAACTATGTTGATCTTCAGTATTTTGCTTGCCACCTGTTCCATTGGTACACCCGGGCTTCCATGGGGAACCGTAATGGTATCCCTGGGAACCCTGACCGGAATCCTGAAATTCGGAGATTCCGGTATGGCGCTGATGTTCGCTGTTTTTGCACTGAATGATGCTTTTGCAGCAGCATGTAATGCCACATGTGACGGAGCCGCTGCACTGTTTCTGACAGGATATGTAAAAAGACATGATTTTTCAAACAGGCTCTAGGCCAGCGGCTGTCTCAGCCCTCTCTTAATATAAGCTCCAAGTTTCTCCTGCACCAGTTTTCCTTCATCCACAGCAAGGTTTCCGCGAAGGAATACTTTATCAATATCTCCATGGACTTCAAAACCCTCATAGGGGTTGTTATCTGTATTATAGGCATGTGTTTTCGCAGAGATCACGTTCTCTTTTTCCGGATCAAATACTACAATGTCTGCGTCGCTGCCTTCGGCGATAGCTCCTTTGTTTGGATATACACCGTACAACTTAGCTGGATTTTCACACAGAAGCTGGCACATTTTCTCTACTGTAATTTTTCCGGTGCGCACGCCGTAAGTGTAGAGAAGAGTTCCCCTTGTCTGAACTCCCGGCAGGCCGCCTGGAATCTTGGTAAAATCCGCTTTTCCCATTGCTTTCTGGGCAAGGGTAAAGCTGCACTGGTCCGTAGCTACTGTCTGGATATCTCCATCCGCCAGAGCTTTCCACAGGCAGTCCTGATCCTCTTTCTTGCGGATTGGCGGAGCGCACACATATTTGGCACCTTCGAAATCAGGTTTGGAATAAACGCTGTCGTCCAGAAGAAGATACTGAGGACAGGTCTCTGCAAATACGGTCTGACCATTTTCCCGGGCACGGACGATTTCTTCGTATGCCTTGCGGTTGGTCAAATGTACCACCATGACCGGAGCTCCTGCTTCCTTCGCAATTACAAGAAGACGGTGTACTGCCTCGGCCTCCATAGTATCCGGACGTACAAGAGGATGATTCTCCGGACCCAGTTTTCCCTGTGCTTTCGCTTCCTGGATCAGTGCGTCGATCACGCCTGCATTTTCACAATGTACGCCTGCGAAACAGCCTTTTTCATTTAAGGCCTTTATGATCTTATAAAGATCCTCGTCGTCTACGATCATTGCCGGGTAAGTCATATATAGCTTGAAGCTGGTAATGCCCTCATTGATCATGTCCTGAATTTCTTTCTTTGTCTCCTCATTCCATTCTACAATGGACATGTGAAAAGAATAGTCACAGGAGCATTTGCCATCAGCCTTTTTGTGCCACTTCTCAAGACCCTCTTTCAGGGTATGACCTCCTTTATCCTGTGAAGCAAAATCAATGACCAGAGTGGTTCCTCCAAGGATTGCCGCTCTTGTTCCTGTCTCGAAATCATCTGCTGTTACAGTACCAGCAACCTCCAGGTCAAAATGGGTATGTCCGTCAATAAATCCCGGGAAAAGAAGCTTGCCGGATACATCCACCACTTTGGCATCTGGCTGTGAAAGATCCTCTCCTACTTTTATGATCTTTTCGCCTTCCACCAACACATCCTGTTTCCTTGTGCCTGCACCTGATATTACGGTTCCGTTTTTCAAAAGATATTTCATACAACAGATCCTCCCTTCACATTTCTATGGTTATCTGCAATTTCCAAACCAGTCCTGTATTTATTTTTCTTCCACATTGACTTGCATTTATACAAAATAACCAATTTTATTTACCTTATATCTTATTTTAATGTAAATATACCACATGTAATTTCCATCTTCAACAAAATAAATACGAATTTTTTTAAGCCTTCAATAATTTTTTTGTAAAATTGTCTTTTTATTTTTTTTCTGACATGTTATTATAAAAGAAACAAGTCATTCGTTACTATCTGCAATATACGAATACAGGTTACTGTTCACTACGTTCACAGCAACCCGCTTCGCGATGCACAGAAATCATGCCTTGCATGATTTCGCGCCGACATTCTCGGGTTTTCTGTGAACTCTGTTCACAAAAAACACCTCGCGGAACGCTCCCAGTGAACAGTAATAAATACAGACAGGATGCCCGGATTCTATGCGGAGATTTCAGGCATCGACCCATGGCAGGATTTTCCTGCTCTTAATAAAAAAATCAAATCCAAAACAGGAGGGAACAAATATGGGAAGATTAACTGTCTTAGAGCAGATTGCGCAGGATATCGCAGCAGAATTCGGGAACGACTGCGAGGTCGTCATCCATGATCTGAAGACAAAAGAACCGGAACATTCCATTATCTATATAGTAAACGGACACGTAACCGGACGAAATGTAGGTGACGGTCCATCGGACGCAGTTTTCGACGGCATCCGCCAGAAAGGACGGGGAAGTGACTGTGCTCCAGCCGACCACAATGGTTACCTGATGAAAACAGCAGACGGCAAGATTTTGAAGTGCAGTACTTCATATATAAAGGACGATGACGGCAGCCTTCACTATGTATTCGGCATCAACTACGACATCACCAAGCTGACCCTGATCAACAGTGCCCTTGATGATCTGATCACCCCGAAGAACAAAGAAGAGAAGCCGAAGCAGATCACTCACAGTGTCAACGATCTTCTGGATCGTCTCATCGAAGAATCCGTGAAGCTTGTAGGCAAGCCGGTAGCTCTCATGAATAAAGAGGATAAGGTAACTGCGATCCAGTTTCTTAATGATTCCGGAGCTTTCCTTATTACAAAGTCCGGAGACAAAGTAGCGAATTATTTTGGAATCTCTAAATATACGCTTTATAGTTATATTGATGTAAATAAGTAATATTTTAGTTATTTCTTTTTATTTTATAACAAAAATAACATATTGAAAACATGTTATAAAAAAGCCATATAATACCGTCTCCTCATTACAGGATTTGGTTATTATATGGCTTATTTTATAAAACCAGTCAGAACACCCTCTGCCAGTTTTACCTGCTGTTCGTTAGAGCGTGTTTAAAAAGGCTTTCTGCAGTCTGCTGCCTGCAGGCTGCGGCTACTCTTCCTCGCTTCCCAACTGGTGCGCTTCTTTATAAATTTCACAGGCGCCCTGATTTACACATCTTTTATAGGCACAGTCCATAAAGGTAAGTATCCTTTTCCCATCTTTTTCTTCATATTCACAGCACACTGTCTGACTGCCGTTACAGGTTCTGCAAAAACCTGAGATAAATTCTTCTGTTTCCATTTTATCATCCTCTCAGCTTATGCACAAAGATCCCGCTTCGCAGCTTCGGCTCAAACCAGGTGGATTTCGGCGGCATCAGCTTACTCTCATCTGCAATCTGCATCAGATCTTCCATAGAAGTAGGATAAAGCGCAAACGCAACGCCTCTGGTCTCATCTGCCAGAGTCTGAAGTTCTCTTAACTTATGACTTCCGCCTACAAACTTAATACGCTTGTCAGTCCTTGGATCACCAATGCCAAGAACCGGACCTAAAACCACGTCCTGAAGAATCTGGGAATCCAGCTGACCAACCACATCTTTTCCCTCATAAAGCTCCGGTTTCGCTTTCAGAAGATACCAGAAACCATCCAGATACATACCAAAGCAATGCTTCTCCACTGGCTTTGCAGGAAAACCTGGAACAATCGTCATGTCGAAGTTCTCTTTAATTTTCTCAAGGACATCTTCCACTCTCTGCCCATTCAGGTCCCTCACCACACGGTTATATGCCAGAATGGTAAGCTGGTCATATGGAAAAACAACGGAAAGAAAATAGTTAAACTCTTCTTCCCCTGTATAATCCGGATTCTCCTGGCGTCGCTTCAGCCCCACTTTCACTGCAGAGGCAGCTCTGTGATGTCCGTCTGCAATATAAAGTGCAGGGATCTTCTCCATCTCATCCTGGATCTGGCTAATCGCCTCGTCCCCATCGATCACCCACACACGGTGTGTGATCTCGTCCTCTTCTGTAAAATCATAGGCGGCTTTGTGCTCTTTTTTCCACTGCTCAAGAAGAGCATTCAGCGCATCTGTATAACGGCAGGCAAGATAAATGGGTCCTGTGTTAGCATCACATACATCCACATGATTGATTCGGTCCAGCTCTTTATTTGATCGGGTAAGTTCATGCTTTTTCACCACATTATTCAGATAATCATCAATAGAAGCGCAGCCTGCAATTCCAGTCTGAACCTTCCCCTTGCGTACCAGTTCATATATGTAGTAGCATGACTTATGGTCCTGAACCAGAACGCCAGTCTCCTCCATCTTATGCAGGTTCTCTTTCGCTTTCTGATAAACCTTCGCATCATAAAGGTCCGTCTCTGCCGGCAGATCCATCTCTGCTCTGTCTACATGGAGAAAAGAATCCGGATTCTCTTTCCCAATGGCTGCTGCCTCTTCTCTATTCACTACATCATATGGAAGGGCAGCTACTGCTGCTGCCTTTCCCTCTGTAGGTCTAAGTGCTTTAAATGCACGAAATACTGCCATAAAATCTTGCTCCTTTCCCGTAGCGTGTTTGAAAAATCATTCCAGCAATCTGCACGCTCCATACATCCGGTTCAAAAGTATTTTCATTATTTTTCTTCGGCTTTTTTCAAATGCCATACCCTATATTTTACCACAATCAGAATGCTCTTGCAATTAGACTAAATATTTTTTGAGAAAGCTAAATTTTTTTGTATTTTTCTATTGCAAATTGATTTATTTATGTTATTATACTTATAAGGAAAACAAAAATGTAGTTAAGATGTACTCTAATAACTAAAACCACGAAGGAGGTTTTCACCATGACAGACGGACTGAAATGGACGGTCAATCATGTTCCGGGATCTGATGATAAATTCCTGGACCTAATGTCCGAAGAAAACGTAACCAAAGCAAATGAATTCCACAAAAGTTTCCCCCAGTACTCCGTAACACCACTGCAGAAGCTTTCCGCTCTTGCTTCCTATCTTGGAGTAAAGGGCATCTACTGCAAAGATGAATCCTATCGTTTCGGATTAAACGCCTTTAAGGTTCTTGGAGGCTCTTATGCAATGGGACGTTACATAGCGAAGGAACTCGGTCGCGATATCAGCCAGCTTCCTTACAATGTTCTCTCTTCTGATAAATTAAGAGAAGAATTCGGACAGGCTACTTTCTTCACTGCTACAGATGGAAACCACGGCCGCGGCGTTGCATGGGCTGCTAAACGCCTTGGACAAAAAGCCGTAGTCAGAATGCCTAAAGGAACCACTAAGACACGTTTTGACAACATCGCCAAGGAAGGCGCCGAAGTAACCATCGAAGAAGTAAATTATGATGACTGCGTAAGAATGGCTGCCGCAGAAGCAGCTAAGACAGAACATGGCATCATCGTTCAGGATACTGCATGGGCCGGCTATGAGGAGATTCCATCCTGGATCATGCAGGGATACGGCACTCTGGTACTGGAAGCAGATAAACAGCTGAAGAAGAACGGCGTTGACCGCCCGACACACGTATTTGTACAGGCAGGTGTTGGTTCTCTGGCAGGTGCAGTTGTAGGATATTTTGCCCACAAATATAAAGAAAATCCTCCGGTAATGGTTGTCTGCGAAGCAAGTGCTGCCGACTGCCTCTATCGCTCTGCTGTTCAGGCCGACGGCAATCTGGTAAATGTAACCGGTGATCTTCAGACCATTATGGCAGGTCTTGCATGCGGCGAGGGAAATACCATCGGATGGGACATCCTGAAGAATCATGTAACCGTCTTCGCATCCTGCCCAGACTGGATGAGTGCCAAGGCAACACGTATTTATGCCAATCCTCTTGAAAACGATCCACACATCATATCTGGTGAATCCGGTTCTGTTCCGCTGGGGCTTGCATATACAGCGCTTCATGACGAAGATGCCAAAGATCTGAAAGAGGCCCTGAAGCTGGATGAGAATTCCAACATTCTGGTAATCTCCACAGAAGGTGATACAGATCCTGTTCGTTACCGTGAGATCGTATGGGATGGCTTATACGGAACAAACGAATCATTAAGCAAATAATTTTTATAACAATATGATACTTTTTTACAAAAAACGGAGGTAAAAAGTTATGGATTATAACAAAATCAAAGAAGCTGCACAGAATTATGAAGCAGATATGACCAAATTTCTTCGTGAACTGGTTCATTTTCCAGGCGAGAGCTGCGGCGAAAAAGATCATGTAATGCGTATTAAAGAAGAGATGGAGAAGCTTGGTTTTGATAAAGTCGTAGTGGATCCTATGGGAAATATTCTTGGTTACATGGGAACCGGAAGCACTCTGATTGGCTTTGATGCACATATTGATACTGTTGGTATCGGAAACAGAGACAACTGGGAATTTGATCCATACGAAGGTTTCGAAACTGAGACAGAGATCGGCGGACGTGGAACTTCTGATCAGATGGGTGGTATCGTATCTGCTGTTTACGGTGCTAAGATCATGAAAGATCTTGGTCTTCTTAATGACAAATATCAGGTTGTTGTTACAGGAACTGTTCAGGAAGAGGACTGCGATGGTCTTTGCTGGCAGTACATCATCAACGAAGATAAGGTTCGTCCGGAATTTGTTGTTTCCACAGAGCCTACAGATGGCGGCATCTATCGTGGACAGCGCGGACGTATGGAGATCCGTATTGATGTAAAAGGTGTTTCCTGCCATGGTTCCGCTCCTGAGCGTGGCGACAACGCGATCTATAAGATGGCTGACATCCTTCAGGATGTTCGTGCATTAAATGAAAATGATGCTGCAGATGAGACCGAGATCAAAGGTCTTGTAAAAATGCTGGATAAAAAATATAACCCGGAATGGGAAGAAGCAAACTTCCTTGGAAGAGGTACGGTTACTACTTCTGAGATTTTCTTCACATCCCCAAGCCGTTGTGCAGTTGCCGACTCCTGTGCCGTTTCCCTTGACCGTCGTATGACAGCAGGTGAGACCTGGGAGAGCTGCCTGGATGAGATCCGCGCACTTCCATCTGTCAAAAAGTACGGTGACGATGTTAAGGTTTCCATGTATGAGTACTCTCGTCCATCCTGGACAGAGCTGGTATATCCAATCGAGTGCTATTTCCCAACATGGGTAATCCCGAAGGATCACAAGGTTACTTCTGCTCTTGAAGAAGCTTACCACAATCTGTATGGCACAGAGCGTATGGGCAATGCTGAGACAGAAGCTATGAGAAAAGCCCGTCCTCTTACCGACAAGTGGACATTCTCTACCAACGGTGTTTCCATTATGGGACGTAACGGAATCCCATGTATCGGATTTGGACCTGGCGCAGAGGCACAGGCTCACGCTCCAAACGAGAAAACATGGAAAGATGATCTGGTAAGATGTGCAGCTGTTTACGCAGCGCTTCCTACTGCTTACTGTAAATAATCCGGAAATATCTGTTTATCAGAACTACAGAAACTGTAAACGTTCCGCAAGCTGCACACCCTTGGAGCAGACAGCTGTTACAATGTGTCTGCTCCATACCTCCACTTTACACATAGTACTTTTAACAAATAACCAGCACAGCGAAAATTAAGTATCTGCGATATTGACGCAATATTGAAAAATCATACAAATCAATATGACAGTTTCTTAATATTCTCTGTACCTGATAAATTTTAATTATATAAGGAGAAAATTCATGAAAACATTACAGGATTACATCGACAAGCTTAACAGCCTTAACTTCAAAGAAATGTACAACAACGACTTCTTCTGGACATGGGATAAAACAGACGAGGAACTGGAGGCTGTTTTCACAGTTGCTGACGCCCTCCGCTTCATGAGAGAGCACAATATCTCCACGAAGGTATTCGAGAGTGGTCTGGGAATCTCCATTTTCCGTGACAACTCCACACGTACCCGTTTCTCCTTCGCTTCTGCCTGCAACCTTCTTGGACTTGAGGTACAGGATCTGGACGAGAAGAAATCCCAGATTGCACACGGTGAAACCGTTCGTGAGACAGCCAACATGGTATCCTTCATGGCTGATGTAATCGGTATCCGTGATGATATGTATATCGGTAAGGGACATACTTATCAGAAAGATTTTATGGATGCTGTAACAGAAGGAAATAAAGATGGTATTCTTGAGCAGAGACCTACTCTTGTAAACCTTCAGTGTGACGTTGACCATCCAACCCAGTGTATGGCAGATATGCTTCACATCATCCACGAATTCGGCGGTGTCGAGAATCTGAAAGGCAAAAAGCTTGCTATGACATGGGCTTACTCTCCTTCCTATGGTAAACCACTCTCCGTTCCACAGGGTGTCATCGGACTTATGACACGTTTCGGTATGGACGTTGTTCTGGCGCATCCGGAAGGATACGATGTAATGCCAGAGGTTGAGGAAATTGCCAAGAAAAATGCTGAGAAGTCCGGCGGTTCTTTCACAAAGACAAACAGCATGGAAGAAGCATTCAAAGATGCCGATATCGTTTATCCAAAGAGCTGGGCTCCATTTGCAGCAATGGAAAAACGTACCAACCTCTATGGTGAAGGCGACTTCGACGGAATCGATAAACTGGAAAAAGAGCTTCTTGCTCAGAATGCAGAGCACAAAGACTGGGCTTGCACAGAAGAACTTATGAAGACTACCAAGGACGGCAAAGCGCTTTACCTGCACTGTCTGCCAGCTGATATTACAGGCGTAAGCTGTGAGACCGGTGAGGTTGATGCAAGCGTATTTGACCGTTACCGTATCCCGCTTTATAAAGAAGCAAGCTTCAAACCATATGTAATTGCAGCAATGATCATGCTCTCCAAATTTGAAAACCCACAGGATATCCTGAAGAAACTGGAAGTAAAGGCTGCTCCGAGAATTATGGAATAATGCTTTTCAGGGGGCTGTAGGAATACAGCCCTTTTTTGTTCTCATTTTTGATGGTATTTCTTATATTATATATGTTTTTCGTATAATAAATTGTTATATTGCATATTTTTAATGATATAATTTATGAAGGTGAACTATTCAAAACCAGAGCATATTTGAAAAGTGCTTTCCGTAAAATGTGCGTCTCAATTTGTGGGAGTTTTTGCTCTGTTTACTTATAATACTTTAAATCGTTTTTATTACTTTCATAAATTCTTTCTCTAGGGAGGTTTCTATGATATATAAAAGAAAACGTATCGTGGTTGCCCTTGGCGGCAACGCACTTGGAAATACACTTCCAGAACAGATGATAGCAGTAAAATCTACTGCAAAGGCGCTCTGCGACCTTATTGAGGAAGGTCACCAGGTAGTTGTGGTTCACGGAAACGGACCACAGGTAGGTATGATCAACAACGCTATGACTGCGCTTACCCACGAAGATCAGGCACAGCCAAACACTCCACTCTCTGTCTGTGTAGCTATGAGCCAGGCTTACATTGGCTATGACCTTCAGAACGCACTCCGTGAAGAGCTTCGCAAGCGTGGCTTCATGCGTACACCGGTTGTCACCGTTGTCACACAGGTTCGTGTCGATCCTGAGGATCCTGCATTTGAAAATCCAAGCAAACCAATTGGTAAATTCCTTACCAAGGAAGAAGCTGATTTCCAGGCGAAAGCCTACGGGCATGTTATGAAAGAAGATGCAGGCCGCGGCTACCGCCGTGTGGTTGCTTCTCCCAAGCCAGTGGAAATCGTAGAGCAGGATGCCATCAACAGCCTTGTAGATGCCAACAAGATCGTTATCTGCTGTGGCGGCGGGGGAATCCCGGTCACCTTAGAAGGTCACCATCTAAAAGGTGCTTCTGCTGTCATTGACAAAGATTTCGCAAGCTGTCTGCTTGCAAAGCAGCTGGATGCAGATATGCTGATCATTCTGACGGCTGTGGAAAAGGTTGCCGTTAATTTCGGCAAAGAAAATGAGAAGTGGCTGGACGAGCTTACCGTTTCCCAGGCAAGAAAATACATTGAAGAAGGTCAATTTGCCGCTGGATCTATGCTGCCGAAGGTTCAGGCCTGCGTAGACTTTGCAAGCTCCGGCACCGGCCGCACAGCTATGATCACGCTGTTGGAAAAGGCAAAAGATGGTATTATGGGAAAGACAGGGACACAGATTCATTTGTAAGAAGTGGCTGGGACTGATAGAGTCACCAATAATAGAATTTGACCTCAAAGGTCACTTAGATTACTTAGCAGGGTATGGTTTACACCATACCCTTTTTATACGCCAGAGCGTGTTTGAAAATCATTTATGATGTTTCTCTTCCTCTTCTTCCACCAATCGCGATGTTTCTTCTGATGGTGCTGAAATCACGGCTGCTGCCACGATTTCACAAGGTGGATTCTCTTTCACAGCATCTACAGCGGCCTTCACTGCGGCTACATCACCGCTTAAAAATACAGTTGCATGGCCTCCGCACTTGGTATGCCAGGTACGGAATTCTACATCTGATGTTTTCAGCATCTGGTCAAGGACAACTACTGCATTGCAGCTTCCCAGAACCTCTACCAATCCTAATGCTCCATAAGACATCTTCTATCTCCTCCCTATATAGTCAAGTCTTTTTTCCTTGAAAATCAAAGATTTTTTAGTGTTTCATCAATAAATATCTCAGAAG
>NZ_JBDGDM010000074.1:0-15763 GCF_040908885.1 Ruminococcus sp. RTP21358st1_G6_RTP21358_211008 | reverse complement strand
TGTTGATGGAAGCATTATACTACATTGGGACATTTTCCTTTATGGTATATTAGGACATTATCATAAATGGTTCATATAAAAACAAAATCATATGTTTAATGATTGACAATATATTTTTCAAGTCGTATACTATATTCACTTTCACTACAGAAAATCTCACAGGAAAATCTGTGTCCGGTCATTCGACCAGATAATTTCATAGTTGTTTTACAGTATAAAAAAGGACAGGAAATAACAGATGCGCGCGCAAAAATAAATAAAAAATATACTAATACTTGAAAAACACAATTAAATTATGTATTATTATAATATAAAGTGTATTAAAAGAGTATATGCTGCGTTCTGCACACTGTTATTTCACTCAGAAGGGAGTGTGCATGAAGGAAGAAAACGCCACATCCGGAACTTGCAACTGATTAAACAGAAAATACAAACCGAAGGAGGCGGATTTGATATGTGTAAAGCGATTAAAGAAATGTTGCGGGATAGTAGACAAGAAGGTCGGCAAGAGGGAAGACAAGAGGGAAGGCAAGAAGGTCAGGATGAAATGGCGACCTTAATTGAGAAGCTTATTTTATCCAATCGTATCAGCGAATTATTAAAAGTCACTACGGATAAGGAATATCGAAATAAACTGCTGATAGAATATGGAATTGCATGATTGCTGTAATGTCTGTAACAACAGAATACGGAAGCGAGGGAAAGACAATTCTATCCCTGCTTCCGTGGATATGTAGAGAATTAATGACTGGTTGAACCAAGTATTAACTCGCAAGCATTACCATGATTTTCATGATCAGCTATATATTTTTCGCAGTCATATAATATAGAATAGCCTTGTTTATTATCTTCTGATACCCAGAAACGACCTTCCTGCATTTTTACTTTCTGCCCATTTAAAAAAGTGATTTCTTTAAGTCCGAAAGCATCAAAACCAGTACTACCCTGTTTATCCTCATAAGGCACCTTCTTATTATACTTCCCAGTTGAAATAAAGTCTGCCTGTATTTCCGCGTAATACGCTCTCAGGTTTGCCCAGTCAGTGGCGACTCTGGCCTTGTGGAGCTGAGAGGTGAAAATGGGAATGGAGATAGCCACGAGAACTGCAATGATTGCAACTACAATTAAAAGCTCTGCCAGCGTAAAGCCCTTTCCCCTGGTTTTCCTATTGCCGTGTTTTCGTGCACACTTATAGAATTTCGCCATAAAAATCCCTTTCCTTGAAAATTTCTTTTGTAATTTGCCGGAATTAAAGATGCTTCCGGCGCCTTATCTGTTAAACCTGAGTCTAACATATTGCATGCAAATTATCTACAGTATTTTCTATATTCACAATCTTTTTCCTTTCTGGACGAAGAAAAGGTTCTGGGCTATAATAGAAACAATGAAAACGCTTCAGAAGCAGAAATAATAAGGAGTGCATAACGTGGAAAGACAGAAATGGGTGGAAACTATACAGGATAGTGAATTTCATAATACAAATACGAAATGGGAAGCAGGGCAAACCCCGCAAATATCTGTGATCATGCCCGTATATAATGGTGAGAAATACATCGCCCAGGCAGTGCAGTCTGTTTATGCGCAGAATATTCCCTTGGAGCTGATTGTTATTGATGACGGCTCTGTTGATGGAACCCGGGAAGCGCTCATTCCATGGGAAAACAGACCGGATTTTGTTTATATAAAAAATGAGCGCAATCTCGGTGCAGCCGGTTCCCGTAACCGCGGTGTGTCTGTTGCGAAAGGCAGATATGTGGCATTTCTGGATGCAGATGACTGGTGGGAAGAGGGAAAACTGGCGGCACAGCTGGCCGCTCTTGAAATGACCGGTGATGTAATCTGCTCCACGGGACGTGATCTCATGAATCCGGACGGAACCTTCACAGGCAAGTATATCCCGGTTAAATCCAGGCTGGACTATCATGAGCTTCTGAAACACAACAGCATTAACTGTTCTTCCGTCCTGATTCTCCGTGAGGTGGCACTGGAATTTCCCATGGAGCATGATGATAGCCATGAGGATTATATCACCTGGCTGAAGGTGGTGCGAAAATACGGACATGCCACAGGAATTAATAGGCCCTATCTGAAATATCGTCTGTCCCAGGGCGGAAAGTCAAGAAACAAAGCCAAATCTGCCATCATGACCTATCAGGTGTACCGTTACGTTGGCTATGGACCGCTGAGAAGTGCCTGTTTCTTTTTGTCCTATGCACTTCACGGAATCTGGAAATATCGTTAAAGTATCAATGGGGCTCTCCTATTTTCCTGCGCCATTGCAGGGGAGAGCATCCTGCCTGTTTCCTGAAATATCTGCTGAAATGGGAAAAATCTGAAAATCCGCACATCTGCGCAATCTGCTGGACAGTCAGTGCTTCATTTGTCAGCAGGTTCTTTGCCTTATCCATACGAATCTGAAGCAAATCTGCATGAGGGGTACTCTGGAAAAATTTCTGATAGCAGGAATAGAACTGGCTTTTTTCCAGACTGACCTTTTTACAAAGTTCTGTGGTGTTCCATGGCTCTGCGTAATTCGTGAGCATTTCCAGTCGAAGCTTTCGAAAAGCAGAATAAAGACTGTCTCCTTCCGTTCCACTTCCATGTATCTGATGGCTTTTAAGTCCCCTTGCAATCGTAATCATAAGCTGCTGAAAGAGAGTATACTCGTATTCATCGGAAAATAAATCATTTGCTATATGTTCTTTGTGAAGGAGCCGGATGCAGGCGTCAATCTCTTCACAGTTTCCCGGATAAAAAACAGTATTAAGCGGGATTCCATATTGTTTTTTCAGATCTGCCTTACAGGAAAAATGAAGGTAGCTGTTCCGGAACCTGTGAACAGCCTTATAATACTGCTCATATCCGGGAGCATAGAGGATACACGCATTTTCCTTGGAAATACTGAGCTTTTTGTCCAGATAAACCTTCATGGGTGTCTTAAAAAGCAAAAACAGATAGTCTCCACTTCCATTGGGACGGTAGATCTGATCATAATCAGGGTTTGAATAGTTGTATTCGCAGAACTGAATGGAAAAATCCCTGTCTGCAGATTCGTGAAAATTCATGCTCCGGACTCCTTTCACCATTTTTTTTACTGTAATCATTATCGGAAAAAAAGTCAACTATATCGGAAGAAAAAAACTGGTAAAAAAATCGTATGCTATTAAAATAATAGATACATAAAGAGCAGAAAAATGCCATACAATTGGCACCATATAAGGAGGACACCATGAAAAAAGCACAGATCATCATCGATAAATATTTCCTCACCGGCAAGGTGGATAAGCGGATTTTCGGTTCTTTTATTGAACAGCTGGGACGTGCTGTTTATGAAGGAATCTATCAGGAGGGTAGCCCGCTGTCTGACGAGCAGGGCTTTCGTAAAGATACTCTGGAACTGGTAAGGGAACTTCAGGTTCCGATTGTCCGTTATCCGGGAGGCAACTTTGTTTCCGGTTTTAAATGGGAAGACAGTGTTGGACCAAAGGAGCTAAGACCTGCCAGACCGGAACTTGCCTGGGGTGTGATCGAGAACAATCACTTTGGCCTGGACGAGTTCGTGGACTGGGCGAAGAAAGCAGACACAGATATTATGATGGCAGTGAATCTTGGAACAAGAGGACCGGAGGAAGCCAGAAATCTTCTGGAATACTGTAATTTTAAGGGCGGTACCTATTACAGCGACATGCGCAAGACCAACGGCCATGCAGAGCCGCACAACATTAAAACCTGGTGTTTGGGAAATGAAATGGATGGTCCATGGCAGATGGGACATAAGACAGCGTATGAATATGGAAGAACAGCAGCAGAGACTTCCCGTATTATGAAAATGCTGGATCCGGAGATCGAGACTGTTGCCTGTGGAAGCTCTAATCTGATGATGCCGACATTTGGAGATTGGGAGTACACGGTTCTGGACGAGTGCTATGATCTGGTGGATTATATGTCCCTTCACCAGTATTACGGCAATGCTGCTGATGACACCCCTGATTTTCTTGCAAATTCCAAAGGGATGGATGACTTTATTTCCGGCGTAGTCAGCATCTGCGACGCTGTCCGTGCGAAAAAGCATGGCAAAAAGCGCATTAACCTTTCCTTTGATGAGTGGAATGTGTGGTATCACAGCAATGCAGCCGACGAGAAACTGGAAAAATGGGGACAGGCTCCACATCAGCTTGAGGATATTTATAATTTTGAAGATGCCCTTCTGGTTGGAAGCATGCTGATCACTTTACTTCGCCATGCAGACCGTGTGAAAATGGCATGCCTGGCACAGCTGGTAAATGTAATCGCGCCGATCATGACCTCCGATACAGGTGCATGGCGCCAGACTATCTTTTATCCATATATGTACACAAGCATTTTTGGAAGAGGAACTGTGTTGAATACACAGGTACTGGCTCCGGTATACGACAGCAGGAATTACTGTGACGTTTCGTATCTGGATTCTGTGTGCGTATGGAATGAGGAGAAAGATACTCTTACAATTTTTGCAGTGAATAAAAGTCTTGAGGAAGATCTGGAGATAAGCTGCGATTTGCGCCAGTTTGAAGGCTATCAGGTGAAAGAACACATTGTACTTACCAATGACGATATGAAAGCTGTAAATACAGAAGCGGATCCCGAAAAGGTTGTGCCTGTGAAATCCGCTGCAAGCCGGATTGACGGCGGTAAATTAAGTACTGTGCTTGGAAAACACAGCTGGAATATGATCCGTCTTGCTAAGTAGTCCGGGAAAAATCGCGCGCACATTGCTGTCATGAAATAAAAAAGTCAGAGATTTCGTAACCTGTATGAATCATACGAAATCTCTGATCATATAATTACCAATGCTTCCTACTTCTGCAGATCCGCCTTAATCTGCGTAGTAGAAATCTCCGGTGTCCTCGGCAGGTACACCACGTCGCAATAAGGCTTCAGAAAGTCAAACTTCCCTTCCCAATCGTCACCCATAACAAAGGTATCTACGTGGTATTCTTTAATATCACTTACCTTCTGCTCCCAGTTCTCCTCCGGAATTACCAGATCCACATAACGGATGGCTTCCAGCAGGGATTTCCTTTTTTCATAAGAAAAATAGCATTTTTTATGCTTCTCGTTCCAGTTAAATTCATCTGTAGATAAAGCTACGATCAGGTAGTCGCCATAAGCTTTCGCCCTGCGCAGCAGATTAATGTGCCCATAGTGAAGTAAATCAAAGGTACCGTAAGTAATCACTCGTTTCATGAATTGTGTGCCTTTCATAAAGAAATCTGAAAATAGTCTTGCCGGAATGGTTCCAGGCGATTTACATAGAACTATTTTACCACAGTCCAGGTAGAAAGGAAACATAAGATTATTTATCGGGAGTATTGTGCATTGCGAAGCGCGTTACTGTGAATGGAGTGAACAGTAAACAAGAAGTAAACAGTTACCCTTTATCCATGTTGTAAAAGGTATGTTTTAATGTTAAGATGGAACAATAACAGTGCAGATGTGAGCGGTAACGTGAAAACATCTGCAGGCTGCCGAAAACGAAAAATGGCAGTGGATGAATAAAAGGAAGAGGAAAATAAGTATGAATGTATTTGACATTCTGGGGCCGGTTATGATCGGACCGTCCAGCTCACATACTGCGGGAGCAGCCCGGATCGGTCTGATGACAAGGGCTCTTCTTGGAAAAACTCCGGTGAAAGCGCACATATTTTTGCATGGTTCTTTTGCGAAAACCTATAAGGGACACGGCACGGATAAGGCTCTTGTAGCGGGAATACTAGGAATGCAGACAGATGATGAGCGTATCCGTTTTTCCCTTGATGTGGCGAAAAAGGTGGGGCTGGAAATCCAGATCGAGACTGGTGAACTGGAGGATACGCACCCGAATACTGCGGAGATCACTTTGACTGCAGCAGACGGGGAAAAGGTGTCTCTTCGGGGCAGCAGTATTGGCGGGGGGAATATCCTGATCACCCGGGTGAATGGAATGGAGGTTGCCCTTACCGGGCAGAATCCAGCTTTGATCGTGCTTCACAAGGATGCACCAGGGACGATTGCTGCAGTTACAGAGCTGATGGCAGAGTATGGGGTGAATATCTGCAATTTCCATCTGGCGCGGGAGACCAAGGGCGGCGTAGCAGTAATGACAATCGAGAGCGACAGCCACTTTGTCCCGGAACTCAATGAGAAGATTAACCGGCTGGAGAATATATATTCTAGTACGATGTTAGAGCGTGTATAAATTGCTAGTTAGTGGGTCGAAGTTCCAGCCGACATTGCCCAAATGCGTCCCTTTTTGAAAAACATCTCACCCCACTAAAAATACGGTAAAGGAGAATTCACTGTGGATCTAAACTACCACTCAATAGAATCCCTGCTGAAAGCAGCGAAGGAGAACAACTGTCGTCTGTCCGCTTTGGTTCTGGAGCAGCAGGCGGAGCAGATGGAACTGCCGAAGCAGGAAATATATGAAAAAATGAGGGAAAACTATCGGGTTATGGCATCCTGCATCCAGCCCGGCAGTGCCCCGGATCTGAAAAGTACAAGCGGCCTCACTGGTGGAGATGCCTATCGCATGCGCACGGCTGTAGAGCAGGGAAAAAATCTTACAGGTCCCCTTCTTGGAGGAGCCCTCTATCGTGCCCTTGCAGTATCAGAGCTGAACGCTTCCATGGGAAGAATCGTAGCAGCGCCTACAGCAGGAAGCTGCGGCATTGTACCGGCAGCTGTACTTACCATGCAGGAGCAGTATCAGCTTACAGAAGAGGAATGCGTCATGTCCCTTTTTACAGCATCTGCAGTGGGAATGGTAATTGCCAATAATGCTTCACTTGCAGGAGCGCAGGGAGGTTGTCAGGCTGAGTGCGGTTCTGCATCTGCCATGGCAGCGGCGGCAATCGTGGAACTAGCCGGCGGCACACCTGATATGATCCAGTCAGCAGTAGCCACTGCTCTAAAAAACATTCTGGGTCTTGTATGTGACCCTGTTGCAGGGCTGGTTGAAATTCCATGCATTAAGAGAAATGCATCAGGCGTAGCAGGGGCGTTTGTGGCAGCAGAGCTGGCTCTGGCCGGAATCCGAAGTGCAATTCCAGCAGACGAAGTAATCTGGTCTATGAAAAAGGTAGGAGATGTGATGCCCGCTGCTCTTAAAGAAACAGCAGAGGGTGGCCTGGCGGCAACACCTACAGGGCGCAAACTGCACCAGCAGGTTTTTGGAGAAATGAAATAATACATTATTGCGGTTCATCGGCAACACAAAACCACAGGAAAATATTTCAAAACACGTTAAAATATTAAAAAGTTATTCCAAAAACCACAAAAATATGTTATCCTTTATTCATAAAACTGACATGCCTGAAAAATAATTATGTCAGAGTATAAAGGTGGCTAAAATGAGCAAGAATACGAAGGAACAGGAAATCCCATATTCCTACCTTGTGGATAATATAAAAATATTTTTAATTTTTCTGGTGGTTTTTAATCACATTATTGCATTCCAGCTGGTTAAAGCAGATCAGGTTGTTCGTTTTGTGTGGTATGGAATTACCATATTTCATATGCCGGCGTTCATATTTATTTCCGGTTATCTGTCCAAGAAGCCTCAGGATGTGATGAAGAATGTTAAGAATTTATTGATTCCATATATTCTGGGCTATACACTTACCTGGGCAGCGCAGATCTGGCTGGGAAATAAAATGGATTATGAACTGCTCCGTCCTTCCGGAACCGTTATGTGGTATGTGCTTGCGTTGTTTGCATACCGTCTGACCATAGAAGCATTTGGAAAAATAAGGTTTATTGTACCTCTCAGCATTATTTTTGCGCTGTGGGCAGGAACCAGAATGGAATTCAGTACATTTTTATCAGCTTCAAGAATTGTGGTATTTTTTCCGTTTTTTGTGGCAGGATATTTATGGAAGAGTGAATACACCAAGGTGATCCGCAAATTTAAAGGCAAGATCGTGGTTGCACTTTTCGTGATCATTCTGCTGTTTGTGGCGACCAATTATATGATCGGAAATAATATTCCGGTAGACCTTTTCCGAGGCAATCATTCCTATCTTGCAAGTGGAATGGACAATGTGCAGGGAATGGTAGTCAGAGGAATGATGTATCTGATTTCCTTTACGGTTATTTTCGCATTGCTGATGCTGATGCCAGATAAACGCCATCCATTTATTTTCCTGGGAAGAAACACAATGGGAATTTACTTTTTCCATTATCCCATCATGATTCTGATGAACGGACTTATGATCCTGAATATTCCGCAGCTGATGAATGTATGGGCGTTATTTGGAGTGTCAGTTCTGTTTGTACTGATACTCGGAAGTCTTCCGGTGGACTGGGTCTATACCAATGTTATGGGACTGATCACCTTCATTCTTTTCAAACGTGAGAAGAAGGTTGAGGATGAAGGCCTGGAAGACGAATATGATAGTGAAGAGGAAGACCGGTTTGCAGTACTGGCTCAGCGAAGAATGGCTATTGAAGAGCTGGCTGCCACATGGGATACCTCCTTTGATGCAGAAGAGAAAGAAGATCATGAAGAAGGGCAGTCCTGACGGATTGTCTTTCTTTTCTTATTAAGAAAGAGGCAGCAGTTCAGTGGTTTCACAGTAAAAAAGAGTTGTATTTTTGTTAAACCCGGGAATATTTTTTGTAAAGCAGATATTCTTTCATAATGACTTACTATGCAAACTGTGTTATACTAAATGTATTTATTAGTCCCGGACGGCAGCTGGTTCGGATTTGTTGCTGCTCAGGCTATGAACAGTAACCGGGGGAATGAAAGGGAGTATTTTACTGCAGGATGAAGCTGACAGCAGGGCTTTTAAGGGGAAATACGATGAAAAAAGTAATCACTTACGGAACTTTTGACCTGTTCCACGAGGGACATTATAATATTTTAAAAAGAGCGAAAGCATTGGGCGATTATCTGATCGTGGGCGTGACCAGCGAGAGCTACGATATTGAGCGTGGTAAGCTGAACGTGCGGGACAGCCTTCTGAAAAGGATTGAGAATGTACGCCGTACCGGTTTTGCAGATGAGATCATCATCGAGGAGTACCAGGGGCAGAAGCTCAGCGATATCATCAAGTATAAGGTAGACCTTCTGGTACTTGGTTCTGACTGGCGCGGCAAATTTGACTACCTTAAGAATTACTGTGATGTGGTGTACCTGGAGCGTACCAAGAATATTTCCAGCACCAAGCTGCGCGGTGAGGGAACCACTTACACCGTGGGTGTAGTTACAGATAATGACCAGGATAATGGGATTGTGTGGGAGACAAAATATGTCAGCGGTCTTCATGTGGAGTGCGTTTTTTCTGAGAATGCAGAGGCAGCGGAGTCGTTTTGTGACAAATATGAATTGGATTCCTATTACAGCGTGGAGGCAGATAATGGGGAATGGCAGCAGGGATTTGACTGCTTTTTGTCCCAGGTAGACATAGTTTATATCAAAACCGAGCAGCCTAAGAGGGAGAAATACATCCGCAGATCCCTGGAGCTTGGAAAATATGTGATAAGTGATGCGCCTATGACAGAGAATAAGGAGAAGCTGAAGGACCTGTTTGCACTTGCAGCAGCCCGTCATGTACTCCTTGTGGAGAAAATAAATCTGGTGTATCTGCGGGCCTTTAACCAGCTTGTCTGGCAGACACACAGCGCCTTGGTGGGCGATATTGTGTGTGTGAAATGCTCTATTTCCCAGGACCATTTCGAAGGAGGAAGAAGTTTTTCTGAAACTGCAGTTTTGCCTTTGTGTGCTATTATCAAGATACTGGGAAGAAATTACCAGGAAGTGAATTCCAATGTGGTGAAGGACAGATCTGGAAACTGCATTTACGATATGATTACCATGAAATATCAGGATGCTCTTGCTACAATCGAGATTGGCACCACAGTAGATGTGGAGGATGAGTTTGTTGTGATCGGTACGAAAGGCCGTGTGACCATCCCGGGAGATTGGTGGAATACAGGATATTTTGAGGCAAAGATAGACGATAGCAAGGGACTGAAGCGGTACTGCTTTAACTTCGAAGGCAATGGCCTCCGTTACCTTTTGCAGGAGCTGCTTATTATGATCAGTGATGAGAGAACGGAATGTACCAGACTTTTTAATGAGGAATCAGAGACTCTGGCAGACATTCTGGAAATCATAAACCAGAGAGGATAACCAATGACAGAGAAACAGGAACATCTGCTGCAGCTTTTTCGTGAGCTGGATGAGATCTGTAAAAAGAATAATCTGAGATATGTGATGGCGGGAGGAACAGCCATCGGTGTTGTGCGAAACGAGGGATTTATTCCCTGGGATGATGATGTGGACATCTATATGCCCAGAGATGACTGGAACAAACTGGTGGAAATTTCCGGATCCGTGCTTCCGGAGCACCGCGCCCTTCAGTGTGTGGACGTAGACCGCAGCTATACCAATACTTTTCCAAGGTATGTTGCTACGGACAGCTGCGCCCTTCACAAGCATCAGATTATCGGCAGGGACAGTGCCGGTGAGATCATCGACGTGCTCACCCTGGATCCCATTCCCGCAGATGATAAGGAATATGAGAAATACAGAACTCATATGATGATCTACTCTGAGCTGGTAAATATGGTAGTTGTATATGGTGCCCGCTGGGAAATTCCGGTGACTGCCTATCTGCGCTGGCTTTTTTCCTATACATTTCTGGGGAAAGACCGCACATTGAAGAAACTGGAGAAGATCATGTATTCCTATAAGGAAGAGGATTGTCCGCGCTATGCAATGCGCTGGGGCGGCTGTCCGTTCCTTTTTGATAAGGACATGATGTTTCCTGTGAAATATATGAGCTTTGAAAATACAAAGGTAATGGTGCCGCACAGAATGAGTGACTATCTGATCTGGCATTACGGAGATGAATGGTCCTATATTCCACCCCATGGGGAAAGAGAATCCCATGATGCGGTTACGGTAGAGGGAATTACTTATAAAGAGCTTCGGGATGATTATCTGCCGGGAATCCGCAAGGGCAGGCTTCGCAGAGATTCCATCTGGCGCAAGATATATTCTCTTGCAGGCGCGAAGCGGAACCACCGTCTTCAGTATAAGCGCAATCTTCTGCTGGCAAAAAGTACGGTGATGGATCTGGAGGCGCGCATTTCAGAAAGCAGACACAGCCTGAAGAAATTGGTAGAAAAGCGTGACTTTTCCCAATTAAATGAAATCTTTACAAAATATTACCAGGTCCAGCTGAGCTCTGCGTTTATCGGCAGGGAGGATTTTGGAGGAATCTATGCTTTTTATCATCCTGTTTTGCTGGAAGTCAGCGATGTGACCTTTTATGCGGCAATGTTGACGTTGGTTTATACAGAACGGATCGGGAAAGCATGGAGAATGCTGGTGGTGAAAGAGCAGACCGGTACATTCCCTTCTGAACTGGCCCAGTTGAAATCTGATATTGAACTGTTTCGAAGAGCAGTCTGCGATTATGAATTTAAGCGTTATCAGGAAGCGGAGGATACAATGGTGCCGCTGATGGAACGGTATCCGGAAGTGCCGGGATTTGTGAAATTTAAGAGCCGTTTTCTTATGGAACGCGCCCGCAATGGAATTGATATGGTGGAAGCGGAGCTTTATATTGATGAGGCACTGCGGCTTTTCCCGGAGGACGGGTATTTCCTGAAGTACCAGGGAGAACTGCTCTGGATGAAGGGCAAATGTGCGGATGCTCTGGAAGTTTTTGCAGATGCCCGTGAGAAAACAAATAATGGAATTACCCAACTGGAGTTGGATAAGTTTTTGAATCCTTATGGCAGGGAGACGGTGAAGACTTGTCAGCAGCTTCTGGATGTTGGACAGAAGGATGGGGCGATGAAGCTTATGGCTTTGTGGTACAGACTTCTGCCGGAGAATCCTTCTGTGCGGGAATATTATTATCTGGCCCGCGCAAGTGTTGCGAAAAAGCGTTCTGAGGTGGAAGAACTGATCGGGGAAATTCTAAAGCGCATTGATGCAGAGCGTGCAGAGAGCCCGGGTGAGAACAATGACATCCAGATCTATAAGCGTGCACTGACAAAAGCATGGGAGCGCCTGGGCTATCCAGGTGAGCTGGCAAGGGTTCGCACAGATCTGGTTTACACCAGTGAGGCGGATGATCTGGAATGGCTGGCAGAACGTGCCAAGGACGGACAGATCCGCAAGGAAAAACGAGCCCAGGTGTACAAGGTAATTGGAGATGTGAGAAGAAAACAGGGACAGACGGAGGCTGCGTTCCAGAACTATCTGGAGGCATTGCGGCAGAATGGAAGCGGTTTTGTGCGAACGGAGCTTTCCAGAATATTTCTCACAGATATGTATGAAGGAAGCAAGAGAGCAGCTGTATATGCAAAAGCCGGAGATGCTTCTGAGTTTTTGAATCAGTGGCTTGGAAAGTATGGAAGTATAGAAGAGATACAGCAGCTTGTGAAAGAATGCTTGTGACACACATCTCGCAGAAAGCCTTTTTCAAACAGGCGTTGGTAACAGTGTGATCACTATGAACAGACAGATGGGAGCAGACATAGCTTGAACAGAGAAATAAAAGAAGTTGTAAAGCTTCTGGCCGAAATAGATAAAATATGTAAAAGAGAAGGAATTCCTTATTATCTGGGACCACAGCTTACTTTGTGCTGTGTTACCGGGCAGGAGATCACCAGCCCTCATGCAGGTGTGGTCTATATGCGGACTGCGGATATGGAGCGCTTTCGTCTGGCTGTGGAGAAGGAGACTCCGGATGGCAGAATTGTAGAATCCATGAATAACAATAAGCATTTTTATGGATTTTTCCTTCGCTATACAGATCTGGATACGTTGTGCTTCCGTCTGAATGAAGGCAGGAACTACAAATATCCGGGTATGGGAGTGGATATTCTGCCTCTGCGTGGAAAACAGCGTTCCAGACTCGCTCATTTGTGGACAAGAGCCCAGGAAGTGGGATGGAATGAGCTGGCTGATTATTATGGAGACCGAAAAGGCAGGAAAAAGGCAATCTGCCGTTTTGTCATGAGGCTTCGCCTGGTCACAGGACGTGCCCGTCTGGGAAAAAGCCTTTACCGCATGCTCTGTAAAAGGATGAATGTGGAGGATACCCAGGAATATGTAGTTCGCCTGAAGAAAAAGGCAGTGTATTTTCCAAGGGAAATTTTCGATGAGACAGAAACTGTGGTGATCGATGGCAGGAAGTTTCCGGTGCCGGGAGATACTTATACGTATCTTCAGAAGTATTATGGGGAAGACTACCAGGAGAAGGTTCTGGATAATTATACAGTGAAGCTGTCGGAAATGGTCAGTGCCAGGATCCGATTCGAGGATTATTTTCAGGAAGTGGGAAGTCAGAAGAGTCTGATCCGGAAGCGCAGCCGTGCCCGACGGAAGCAGGGACATGCCAACCAGAAAAAGGAATATCTGAACTGGAGCTGGAATTATGTGAAATTCTGTGCATCCAAGATTGAACTGGAGAAATATTATCTGGATAACAAAGAGTATATTATAAATCTTTATAAGAATAAAGATTATCCGGCTTTGGAAAAAGTTTTTGTCCCATATACAAAGGCTATGGTGAAGAGCCTTAAGAATGACGAGGTGTTTATTCCGGATGAGGAGCTTCAGCATATTTATCTGGATATGTTGGGGGTAGCAGGAAGGACAAATCTGAAAAAAAAGGTGGAGAAATTCTGGAAATGAAAGTAACGGATTATATTGTTGAGTTTTTACAGAGAAAAGGGATTCATGATTTCTTTGGATACCAGGGAACCATGATCGCCCATCTGGTTGATTCTATAGAGAAAAATCCTCATACCAGAAGCCATTCCAGCTATCATGAGCAGGGAGCGGCTTTTGCAGCATGTGGATATGCCCAGGCGGGGGAACGGTGTGCATGTGCTTATGCGACCAGCGGCCCGGGTGCTGCGAATCTGATTTCAGGAATCGCAGACGCTTATTTCGATTCCCTTCCGGTTGTTTTTCTTACTGGTCAGTTGAATACTTATGAGTATTCCGGCATCCCGGGACTTCGGCAGCAGGGCTTTCAGGAGATTGATATTGTTGCCATGGCGAAGCCTGTGACCAAGTATGCAGTACAGATCCGGGAAGACGAGGATATTGTAAAAGAACTGAATAAAGCTTATCATATTGCGAATTCTGGTCGGAAGGGGCCGGTATTGATTGATCTTCCTATGAATATACAGCGGGGGGATGTAAAAAATCCGGTTTATGACATAAGTCTGGATGAGATGGGATTTGGTGCAGCTTGCGAGAGCAGCATGGAAGCAACTGCAAACAGCTGCGGAGCAGCAGGCGTGGACATGGCAATGAAGCCGGACGACAGTGGAGTATTAGAGTCTGCAAAAATGGCAGACTGTGAAATATCAGCTTGTGCTGTTTCTGCAGCAGATGCAATCCGTGAAGCTCTGGATAAAGCACAGCGTCCAGTAATCATGTTAGGACATGGAGTCAGCGACAAAGCAGTTCGCGACCAGTTATTTACTCTGGCACGCCAGTGGAAAATACCAGTGATCACAAGCGTGTTGGAAATGTCAGCACTACCGTGGGACGATCCGCTGAATTTTGGATGCATCGGAGGCGCTTACGGACATCGCTATGCCAATATGATCGCCAATGCGAAAAGTGACTTGCTGATTTGTCTTGGCATTTCCCTTTGCACCCGTCAGATTGGTACGAAAGTTCATGAGTTCGCGAAAAATGCGAAAATCATCCGAGTAGATATTGATAACTATAATTTGCAGCGAAATATTCACGAAAATGGAATTGATGAAATGAAATTCTGTGCAGATGCTGCAGAGGTGATTCGGGCAATGGCAGAAAATGCGGAAAGTGCAGGGAGTGCAAAATCTGATGGCTCGACGGTTTATGATTTCAGTGAATGGCTGGCTGTGTGCGCCGATATAAAGAAATCTTTGCGCGCAGTAGATGATTCCATCCCAGAACGCTATCCGAATCGTATGATCGCAGATTTAAGCGACGCTCTTGCAGACACTTCCGCAGTAGCAGTTGACGTAGGACAGCATATGGTATGGAGCTACCAGTCCTTCCATAACCAGAAAGACCAGAAGCTTCTTTTCTCCGGCGGACACGGAGCAATGGGCTATGCTCTTCCAGCAGCAATCGGAGCTTATTACGCCACCGGAAAGCCAGTAGCCTGCATTTGCGGTGACGGCGCATTCCAGATGAACATTCAGGAACTGGAGTGGGTAAAGCGTGAGAATCTTCCTATTACCATGATGGTAATGAACAATCACGCCCTGGGAATGATCCGCCACCTCCAGCGCGACTACTTTGAGCAGGTCTATGCTGATACCTCAGAAGGCAGCGGCTTCTCGTCCTGCAACTTCACAGAGGTAGCCAAAGCTTATGGAATCAGCAGTGCCTGTATGGAAGCTAATGAGGTTGCTGAAAAAGCGGCAGATTTTTTACATGGCACCGAAGCGCCGAAACTCCTTGAAATCCGCCTGGAGCCCGGCACCTTCGCTTATCCCAAGACCTGCCTGGGCGAACCCATCCACAACCAGCAGCCGTATATCCCGAAGGACGTCTACGACAGACTGATGGATTTATAAAAAATAAATTTATAAGAACCGGGCTATTTTCAATAACACATTGAAAGTATGACCTGGTTCTTGTTATCATAGAGAATAACGCAATTGCTATTTAGTGTGTTGAAAAGTTCTTTAGGAGGGACGCATTTGGACAATGTGTATTACTCACTCGCCGGCGCAACGCTCCAGCGAACTAATCGCTAACTGCGAC
>NZ_JBDGDM010000073.1:0-16637 GCF_040908885.1 Ruminococcus sp. RTP21358st1_G6_RTP21358_211008 | reverse complement strand
AAAGTGTTTGATGTACTCAAGACAACCAACTAGCTTAGTTATCTCTCGTCATTACTGTTATAAAAAGTTCATTCATTCGAATGATGATTCGTTAAGAATTTTCGAGAATCGTATGTGTTTCACTGTTTAGTTATCAAGGTTGTTTATCTGTCGTTGTCTATCCAACAGCTTGTTTATATTACCACAAGCATTTTCGTTTGTCAACAACTTTTTTTAATTTCTTTTAAAAAACTTTTGAAGTTTTTCAAAACGAAATCCCGCTTCCTCAGAAGCGAGATTCAGTATATCATCAGAGTTTCCATTCGTCAACCCCTTTTTTCAATTTTTTTGATTTTTTTACATTATTTGACATTTGTGCTCAATTTCCGTAGAAAACACTCATAAACACTTTCACAAATATATTCTGATTATACAGGAAATTCAGTACTGTATCCTGCTCAACAAGAGCCATTCCCTGTTTTCCAATCGTGGTATCACAGAGCAGCGTCAGGATCAGAAACCCGATCCAGATAAAGATTATGCACTTCGCACCACCCACTACACCTCCGGCAATTTTATTCACGCCCTTTATCACAGGAAGATTTGTCAGAACATTCAGTATATAACTCAACAGTCTGATCACGATTGCAGAAATTATAAAGGATAAAAGAAATGATATTCCATTTACGATCATGACAGCCAGCGAATCTGCTATATATTCCGCAAACGTACTGACTGCAAGATAGCGGTATGTCTCTGCAGTATTATTTTCCATAAGAGAAGTTTTCAATATGTCCGGAAGTTCCATTTTTTCCATTATCTGCGTCTGTTCTTCTTTATCCAGAGCTTTCTGGCTGCCTGTCTGTTCCATGACCAGTTCCTGGCAGTTACTCTGAACAATATTATAAACAGGTGTATACTCTCTCACAAATGTATTTACATATGGATTAATCACCCATACAAGGAGAAAGGATATGATCATAAAAAAAGCAGATACGATTTCTTTTACAAAGCCTCTGCGAAATCCGGAAGCGCATGCAAAAATAATCAGTGCAAGCACCACAATGCCAAGCCAAGTCCAGCTTATGTCCATTTCATTCTCCTTAACTGAGTTTTATCACATTTACACCAGTATCCATAACAAGCAAATACTTATTCCACCCCAATTTGAAAAAGTCTTTCACTGTTCCATCCACACTTCCAAAATATTTCTCGGAACCGTTGCTATTCAACACGCAAAGCTGGGAACTGTTGTACATAACAATATAATCATCACTCATTCTGATAGTGGTATATGGAATATTAAAATCCTTGCTAAATTTCAGCTTGCCAGCAGAAGAATATACCTGCATGGTATACTGTTTGTCTTTGCTGTCATTTTTAAATACCAGGCCAATGTTGTCTTCATCATAAAAAGTACTGATAATCTCCTGCTCAACCTGGACTGTTTTCAGTTCTTTGGGAATCTGACGCCCGGAATATATGGTAAATCCATCATCCCGAAGTGCAACTGCATTGCTGCCAAGATACTGAATCTGCGGAACTACTACTCCATCATACGTGTACCCGCTTACAATACGGTCATCTTCATTCTGTCCAACTTCTCCGAAATTATAAAAAGCTATGTAACTGGTGGTCTCGCTGCTGTCCACAAACTGATATGCCACCATCATCACAACGCCATTATCTGCCAGTGCCACATCCATAGGATATCCAGGATCCTGAATATTAGTCTGATTTTCTGCCACAAGACTTCCATCTAAATTGTAAAAATTGATCCAGGTGTGGTCGCCGCCATCCAGAATTGCCGCTGCCATTCCGGTTTTGGAAACTTTCGCCTTTACAATACTGTAAGAAGTAGATACAGTCCCGGTAATTCCATTTTTGTCAAGAAAAACCATGGATGTACCATCTTTATCAGCAATCACGGCACAGTCACCGCAAACATCTGCCACGGGATTCTGCATGTCATATGTCTGGGACCATACAGTTTCCAGCTTGTTGTTTACCAGAGATACCTCGTCGGAACTATAGCGCAGAATCTTACCTGACAGATAGGTGTACTGGGTGGAAACAGTATCCTCCTGCTCACTGGTCACCTGTACTTTATAGTTTCGGTAAGTTCTTTTTTCCAGAAAAAGAAAGCCTGCCAAGACCACAAATACAGCAATCAGTATCACGGCAACCGGTTTCAGCACAGCTTTCTTTCTTCGCAAAGCAGCTTTAATTTTTCTTCTCGCAGCTTCATTCCCACCGGCTCCGGCCTGGGCTTTTTCCAGATGGCGTTTCTCGGCCAGAAGTCGTTTCCGCCGCAGTTTCTTTTTGATATTTTTGAATGTGTTTGCCATAATTTAACCTTGCCTTGTATTTTCTATTTTTTCGATTATACCACATCCGGTCAAGGTAATACAATCATTTGCCCCGGATAAATCACCTGGTTTTCTTCCAGATTATTCAGGCGGCAGATTTCCGGGATGGCATCCATATTTCCATAATGGGAAATACTGATCTGGTATAAAGTATCGCCTGGTTTGATCACATAAGTTTCGTATATGCCGTCAGATGAGGTCTGTGCACTGGAATCCGTCTGTTCTTCTGCGTTGGTGCTCTGTTTCTTTATTTTCCGTTCATCAGCTTCCTGGGAAAAAGTTTCCGTCTGATCCACCGTTTCTGCCGGCTCCTCAGTTTCTGTCTGTTCTGCTGCTTCCGCCTCATTTGCAAAATCAGATTCGCTGTCCTGCCAGCTATTCCCGGTTTCATCACTTATTTCTGTATCGGCGGCTTCCTGCGTTATTTTGGGAGTCACCGAAGCATTTCTTTCCAACTGCTCTTCCGGACTTTTCTCCTGTTTGGAAACATCCTGTATCTGATTCGTGTCATTTTCTGCCTGCTTTTCTTCTGATGTATCTTCCTCTGTTTTTCCTGACATAACAGTCACTGCATAATCATCTTCAGGCTGCACCGGCAAGCCACCGTAATTTCTGTAAAAGCCCGCACCTACAGCTAATACAGCAAGTACCAGACAGGCCGTTGCTGCATATGAAAAAACAGAGGTACGCTCCATTTCCTCCTGGGGCTTTTCCTCTGTCTTTTCTGCTTTCTTTGTTTTCTTGTTCCGGATGATTTTCCGAAAAGATACAACCGCCTCGTCAGACACATTTTCTGTAAATTCCGGCGCAAAATCTTTATTTTTTTCAATCATGTACTCCTGCATCAGCGGATTTTTCTCATAATAAATGTAATATCCCCGCTGCCGGACCATAAGGCCATTTTCAAAGAAGAAGAAAGCTTCTTCTTTTTCTGCAGGTTCCATAAGCATAAGCACTTTTTCACCGCCAAAATACCGAAGATGGATTCGGGTCAGCAATTCGTCTGTTTCCATATACATCTGAGGGCGCGAAAAAAACCAGCCTGTTATTTCCTGTCCCGGAAAATATTTTGCCTGGTCTTCCTGTATTTTTGCCCATATTTTTTCAGAGAAATCAATATGATCTGATGCAGCTTCCATATCTTCCACCATCAAAGCTCCCCGGATGAAAAGATAGGTTATACCATTGTTCCATTTTGTTTCGCCTGTAAAAACAGCTACACAGCCTTGTTCTTTTCCGGAACCGACCGCATTCCTGGCAAGCCTTGTCAGAAATGTGTATACGTAATCTTCAATATAAATACGCATATTTCCGGTTGTCAGTCCTACCTGACGTATGTTTCTCGGCAGATTAAAAAGATTTTCCCCATTTTTCGCCTCCTGTTTCTCTTCTTTGTAGATAACTTCTATCATAGTCACATCACCCCTTCGGGTATGAGAATATCACATGAGAAATGCAGATTTTAGCGGAATATAAGACCTGTTTCACAGAATTTTGCGACAGTTTTTGCAAAGGAAATATTTGTCGGGATGAAGGGTACAGCGAACTGCTGCAATTGAATTCCGGCAGAATGTCACGTAAAGTGCAGCATATAGATTTCGATATGTTTTTTTGTACTCAGCCAGGTGCATATTTTTTCCAGATATAGGATAAGATGGATTATATCAGACAGCTGCAGCTGCAAATTATCGTTCATAAGTAATCGGGCAAGTTTGCTTATTTATGAAATTTTTAAAGCAGGAGAACTTTTATGCCTTTTTATGTAAATACCCAAAAACCAGATTCTTCCAGAGAAATTGCACGGCTTCTGGGAAAATGTATTAAGCGTCATAAACGGGACTGGACTGAAATTGTGTTTTTGTGCATTGGAAGTGACCGGGTAACCGGAGACTGTCTGGGACCTTATGTGGGCTATCGTTTAAGTCAGCATCAGCTTCCAGGAATTTTTGTCTACGGTACATTAAGTCAGCCTGTTCATGCCGTCAATCTGTCCGATATAACGGACTTTATTTCAAAGAACCATCCGTTTGCCCTTGTAATTGCTATAGACGCGTCTCTAGGCGATGAAAGACATTTGGGCTATGTGACAATCGGAAACGGTTCTCTTTACCCAGGTGCGGCTGTTCAGAAAGATCTGCCGCCTGTGGGGGATATTTATATTACTGGAATTGTAAATATTGCAGGAATTCTGGAATATCTGACTTTACAGACAACAAGACTGTCCACTGTGATCACGCTGGCTGACACCATTGCACAAGGGATTCTTGGAAATTTTATATAACAATACGGCAAACAGAAGCTTTCACTTCCATTTGCCGTATACTTATTTAGCATATCACTTTTTTGAATTTCCAAAAGGTCTTCTGCAAAAACAGACATAGCGCCTGCCGGTGCCAACACCATACAGGAAAGGCACAGTCAATTAGATAAATGCTTTGATCTGTTTGTAGATACCGGCTGCATCAAGGCCGTATTTCTCAAGAAGAGCAACGGCCGGGCCAGACTCTCCGTAAACATCATTGATACCAATACGTTTAACCGGTACAGGCGCTTTCTCAGCAAGGCACTCGCATACAGCACCACCAAGGCCGCCGATGATGGAATGCTCTTCAACAGTAACAACTTTGCCTGTTTCTTTGGCAGCTGCTACAACAAGTTCCTCATCGAGAGGTTTGATGGTGTGGATGTTAATAACCTTTGCTTCGATTCCTTCTTCAGCCAGTTTCGCAGCTGCTTCCAGAGACGGAGCTACGCAAAGTCCGTTTGCAATAATGGTAAGGTCTTTTCCCTCACGGAGAACAATACCTTTGCCAAGCTCAAATTTATAATCCGGGTTATCATTGATAACCGGAACAGCAAGACGGCCAAATCTCATGTAAACAGGGCCCACATGCTCATAAGCTGCCTCTACCATTGCTTTTGCTTCAATATCATCAGACGGGCATGCAACAATCATTCCCGGAATTGTACGCATAAGTGCAAAATCCTCGCAGCACTGGTGTGTAGCACCATCCTCACCAACGGAAATTCCGCCGTGGGTAGCACCAATCTTAACATTCAGCTTCGGATATCCAACAGAGTTGCGAACCTGCTCAAAGGCACGTCCTGCTGCAAACATAGCGAAAGTACTTGCGAAAGGCACTTTTCCAGTTGTTGCGATTCCGGCAGCAATTCCCATCATGTTGCACTCTGCGATACCGCAGTCGATGTGGCGCTCCGGAAATGCTTTCTTAAAGATTCCGGTCTGTGTAGCTGCAGCAAGGTCAGCATCCAGAACAACCAGATCATCATGTTTTTTTCCAAGTTCTACAAGAGCGTTACCATAACTTGCTCTGGTGGCAATCTTCTTTACTTCTGACATAATGCTTCACCTACCTTTTCCAAATCTGCCATAGCCTGTGCGTACTCTTCATCGTTCGGAGCTTTTCCATGCCAGCCAACCTGGTTCTCCATGAAAGATACCCCTTTGCCTTTTACTGTTTTCATAACGATCGCAGTCGGCATTCCTTTCACAGTCTTTGCCTCGTCAAAAGCAACGCGCAGCTGCGCCATGTCATTTCCATCAGCTACATTTATTACATGGAAATTGAATGCTTCGAATTTCTTATCGATCGGG
This sequence comes from Ruminococcus sp. RTP21358st1_G6_RTP21358_211008, assembly GCF_040908885.1. Taxonomy (NCBI): domain Bacteria; kingdom Bacillati; phylum Bacillota; class Clostridia; order Eubacteriales; family Oscillospiraceae; genus Ruminococcus; species Ruminococcus sp. RTP21358st1_G6_RTP21358_211008. The sequence goes on along the minus strand of NZ_JBDGDM010000073.1, from coordinate 10,673 downwards.
TATGGGGAGCATACGTCCTCAACTTTACCATCGATCTGAAGACCATTGTTATCAACGATCACTACAAGATTGTCCAGTTTCCTTGCTCCTGCAAACATTGCAGCTTCCCATACCTGACCCTCCTGGATCTCGCCGTCTCCAAGAAGTGTGTATACACGATAGCTGTCATTTGATAATTTTGCAGAAAGTGCCATTCCAACCGCTGCAGAGATTCCCTGTCCAAGGGAACCGCTGGACATATCGACGCCAGGAATATGCTTCATATCCGGATGTCCCTGAAGGTAAGATCCGAGATGACGAAGTGTCACCAGATCCTCTTTCGGGAAATAACCTCTCTCAGCCAGTACAGAATACAGACCTGGTGCAGTATGACCTTTGGAAAGGACAAAACGGTCGCGATCTGCTTTCTTCGGATCCTTAGGATCAATATTCATTTCCTCAAAATAAAGATAAGTAAATAAATCTGCTGCTGATAAAGATCCGCCTGGATGACCAGCTTTAGCAGCATGCAGTGCTGTTACGATGTCTTTGCGGACTTCGTTGGCAACTTTCTGAAGCTCTAAATTCTCCATTTTCAATTCTCCTTATTATTTCCCTTGATATCATGATGTGCGAATCACAACCGGATTGAATTCTTACGTAAAATAATTTCTCGGTTAATTATTCTCCAAATACAGCCTTGTAATCATTCTGGAATTTAACAATACCAGCGTCTGTCAGCGGATGATGAGTCATCTGCTCAAGTACTTTAAATGGTACAGTAGCGATATCAGCACCTGCAAGTGCGCACTGTGTTACATGCATTGGATGACGTACACTTGCTGCGATGATCTCGGTATCGATGCCTGCAACTGCAAACATATCAGCGATCTGGCGAATGAGCTCAACACCGTCTGTAGAGATATCATCCAGTCTTCCAAGGAATGGAGATACATATGTAGCACCAGCTCTTGCTGCAAGAAGTGCCTGGTTAGCGCTGAAGATCAGAGTTACATTTGTCTTGATACCTTCTTTTGAAAGAACTTTAACTGCTTTCAGACCTTCGCATGTCATAGGAATTTTTACAACCATGTTCGGATGGATTTTGGCAATCTCGCGTCCCTCACGGATCATTCCCTCTGCATCTGTTGTAGTAGCTTTAACCTCGCCGCTGATCGGTCCATCGACGATCTCTGTGATCTCTTTGATTACTTCATTGAAATCTCTTCCCTCTTTCGCGATCAGGGATGGATTTGTAGTTACGCCACAGATAATTCCCATATCGTTAGCTGCCTTAATATCTTCTACTTTTGCTGTGTCAATAAAAAATTTCATGATTTCTTCCTCCTAAATGAATTAAACTAAAGCGCTCTCTTTGTCTTGCACTGTTCATATGCTTTCATTATAGCAGACTTCATTTACAGGTCAAGGCGTGGGATGAATTATTAATAAATATTCAATTAATAATTTTGTTTATTATTAATCATTCCATAGTTTGTTAGTATGGTATCAATCAATTTTCCACTGTATCAATCAGCTTTTCCAGCAATTTTACCAGATGTTTTTTCAAAAATTATTAGTAATAATTTCCAGCAAATTATTTATTTAAACTTATTTTCTTCGGATTTTTCGTTTATGGGATCCGGTTTGTCCATACGTGCATAACCGGTGGTTTTTCGCACAATAATCTTGGGATTATACTCAATATTATATACACTTGTAGGACGGATGCCTTCCCCGAAACGGATGCCTGTATCAATTTTCCGGATGATAATGTCACAGGCATCCCTGCCCTTCAGATCAACAAAGTGATCAATGGTAGTCAGTGACACTCTGCGAATTCCGGAATAAAAAATATTGTCGCAGCCGATTACCGATACATCCTTTGGTACTCTCAGACGGGCATCCTGAAGAGCATCCACAGCACCAATGGCCATCATGTCATTCTGTCCGGCAATGGCAGTAAATCTGCTGCCATCCTCCAGAAGAGACCTGGTCAGGGCATAGCCCATGGAATACTCGGAATCCGTCTTTGGATTGCGACGATCAACGGACTCGTCAGCCGCCCGGATGATCACATGCCCGGAAAGACCTGCCTTCTCAAACTCCTGCACAAAACCGTCCACTCGTTTGGAACGCTGCCACTGTCTTCTGGTAAGCGGCGGCGTAATAAAGGCCACATCCCGATGTCCCAGATCCAGCAGATGCCTTGCCATAAGCCGTCCCACTTCTGTGTTATCCTGATTAATAGCATCTACTGTACTGATTTTTTCTTTGTTGCTAATGATAACCAGCGGAATGCTTCTTGCCATCTCCTCTACCTGGCTGATATAGTCCGGGTGGGGGTTGCAGGCATAAATGATTCCCTGGGGTGCCATGGCGCGGATCATGCGCAGATACTTCTCTTCCAGCCTGGCATCGCGCTGGGTATTGCAAATGAAAACTCCGTAGCCACGCTCGTTGGCTACCGCCTCGATTCCCTGAAGGAGAAGCACATAGTAAGGGCTGGTAATGGTTGGGCAAAAGACAACGATCAGTTTTTCCTTTTTGTTCTCTTTTTTATTTTTGTGGCCCGGAAGCTGATAACCCAGTTCTCTGGCCGCGCTTTCCACTTTTTCCACTGTTTCTCGGGAAAAAGAAACATTGTACTTATGGTTCAGAACCATGGAAACTGTTGCCTGGGAAACTCCTGCTTTCTCTGCCACATCTGATGAAGTCACTTTTTTGCGTGCCACAAAAATCACCTCCTGCCATCTTACAGTTCTACCCTGCCCTCCAGTGCCCGAAGCAGAGTAACTTCATCAATGTATTCCAGGTCACCGCCGACCGGCACACCACTGGCAATACGACTGACCTTGATCCCGGTTGGCTTGATCAGCTTACTGATATACATTGCTGTAGTCTCTCCCTCCAGACTGGAGTTGGTGGCAACGATCACTTCTTTTACATCTCCCTGAAGTCGCATGATCAGCTCTTTCAGCTTGATATCATCCGGACCAATTCCCAGCATAGGGGATATTGCGCCGTGAAGTACATGATAAACTCCATCAAATTTACCGGTTTTTTCATAAGCAGCAAGATCCCTGGTGTTCTCCACTACCATAATCGTACTGTGATCTCTTTTGGGATTGCTGCAGATTGGGCACATTTCTTTATCCGTAAGGGTGTAGCAGCACTTACAGTACTGTACGTTCATCCGGGCATCGGTGATGGCATTGGTAAGCTGCTGCACCTGTTCCTTTGGCATATTCATAATATGAAAAGCCAGGCGCTGGGCAGACTTTGCCCCGATTCCCGGAAGATGGGAAAACTGCTCAATCAGTTTATTGATATGACTGCTGTAGTATTCCATCAGAATGGAAGACCCCCGCCAAGTCCTCCCAGACCTCCTGTAAGTTTGGACATTACAGCCTGGTTCTCCTGCTCAACCTTGCGAAGTGCTTCATTAGTTGCTGCAACAATAAGATCTTCAAGCATCTCGATGTCATCCGGATCTACAACTTCCTCTGCAAGCTTCACCTTGGTCACTTCTCTCTTACCTGAGATAGTTACTTCTACAGCTCCGCCGCCGGCTGCTGCAGTAAACTCTTTCTCCTCGAGAGCTTTCTGGTTCTCTTCCATCTGGCGCTGCATTTTCTGCGCCTGCTTCATAAGGTTATTCATGTTTCCTGGCATACCCATGCCTGGAAATCCTCCACGCTTTGCCATTACAAAGTCCTCCTTTAACTGTTCTGATTTCATGCTGGATTCCGCATTTCTGATTTTTCAAACAGGCTCTATAACATTTGCGGCAGCAAAAATCATTTTTCATAACAATATTCACATTTTCTGCAAATATTATTAATTTACTTCTCGTTCGTCGCTTTCACGGCAACTCTTATGTTGCTGCACAAAAATCAAACAGCAACACTCTTATTCTTCTGCATCGTCAGGATCTTCCTCCACAACAACATCCATATGGATATTCTCCCGGAGAGCCTGATCTACAGTAACCTTGGCAAGATTGGTATGGTTGTGTTCTTTTGCCACCACCATCTTAAGTTCTACACTCTTGCCAGTCTGGGCCAGGATGATATTCTTCAGTTCTTCCTCTGCTTCCGGATTATCTACATAGGTTTTTCCAAGGAAATCCTGGAATTCAATGTAGAGAACCGGTTCACCGGTCTGGCCATTGTATTTGGGAATAGACTTCTGGAGCATCTGTTTGAAAATACCGCTGGTCTGACCTACGATCACCTTCCAGCTGGCTACAATCTTCTGCAGATCCTCGGGTGCTGCCTTCTCAGGTGCTGCTGCCATGGCTTCTGCACTGCCATACGATCCGATTCCTGTACTTCCGGCGTTGCCAGTGGCTCCCGGCTGAACAAATACCTGTTGAACAGGCCGCTCGTCCATGCGCTGTTCCAGAACGCGAAGACGATCCAGGACAGAATCCAGATTGGTCTCCATCGCCGGACGGCACAGTTTGATCAGGGCAATCTCCACCAAAACACGCTTCTGGGTGGAATAGCGTATCTGACTGGACAGGTCAGAAAAAATACGGATGTAGCGCATCAGCGTCTCTACATCCACCATCTCACTTTCTTCTCTTAGAAGTTTCAGATTCTCAGATGATACATCAATGGCTTCCTCCGGATTCTCGGAGGTTTTTACCAGAAGGAGATTACGCATGTACCAGGTAAAATCTCCCACAAACTGTCCAAGCTCTCTTCCGCCTATGATCAAATCCTCAAGAGTGCGTATCGCACCTGTCACATCTCCCTGGAGCACTTTTCGCAAAAGCTTGCTGAACACTTCCGTATCCACAGCTCCCAGAACCTCCAGGACTTTGTCATAAGTCAGTGTCTGCCCCAGATAAAAGGCAATGCACTGATCCAGAAGGCTTAGTGCATCTCGCATGGAACCGTCTCCGGCTTTTGCCACATAACGGACGGCTTTTTCTTCTGCCTCTACGCCTTCGATTTTCAGAAGTTCATCCAGCCTTGCCGCAATGGTATCAATAGTGATGCGGTGAAAATCGTATCGCTGACATCTGGACAAAATAGTGATCGGTATCTTGTAGGCCTCTGTGGTGGCAAGAATGAAGATAACATAAGACGGAGGTTCCTCCAGTGTTTTCAGAAGAGCATTAAACGCTCCTGTCGAAAGCATGTGAACCTCGTCGATAATGTATACCTTATAGTTTCCTTCAGTAGGACGATAGGCCACCTCCTCACGGATCTCACGGATATTGTCAACGCCGTTATTGGACGCTGCATCGATCTCGATCACGTTCATGGAGGTGCCAGCCTGTATCGCCTTACACATGTCACATTCACCACAGGGACTTCCATTTACCGGATGCTGGCAGTTTACTGCTTTTGCCAGTATTTTTGCAACGGTAGTCTTACCGGTTCCTCGGGTGCCGCAAAACAGATACGCGTGACCAATACGGTTATGCTTGATCTGATTGGTCAGGGTAGTTACAATGTGATCCTGTCCCTTGACATCGTCAAAATTATCCGGTCTGAACTTCCGGTATAGAGCAGTATAGCTCATTTATGGAAACTCCTTTCTAACAGCAGGGAATCAATCGCCGAAGCTGATTCCGATCTGCTTTGCAGCCTTAACGGTCTGGTCTTTCGGAGAAACCATTTTCAGCTTGCCGGCACATTCTTCAAGAGGTACTCTCTTGATTTTGCCATTTACAATACCGATCATGATGCCATATTCTCCGTCCAGAATAGCCTCTGCTGCTCCTGCTCCGATTCTTGTGGAAAGCACACGATCATATGCACATGGTGCCCCACCTCGCTGTGTATGTCCCGGAACTGTAATGCGTACCTCAGAACCAAGCTTCTGGGTAATCTTGTCTGCAATTTCATAGGATACGGAAGGATACTTCTTCGCGCGGTCTTCCAGCTTTTTCTTGTAATCTTTCTTGGAAAGAAGGGCATCCTCTTTGGAAATGGCGCCTTCTGCCACTGCAAGAATGGTGAAACGCTTGCCAGCTTTAGATCTCTTCTGGATAGCTGCAACTACTTTCTCAATGTCGTATGGGATTTCCGGAATCAGGATAATATCTGCTCCGCCGGCAATTCCTGCGTGCAGAGTAAGGCTTCCTACCTTGTGTCCCATAACTTCTACGATAAATACACGGCCATGGGATGCTGCTGTTGTATGAATGCAGTCGATAGCGTTTGTTGCAATATTTACTGCACTCTGGAACCCGAATGTCATATCTGTACCCCAGATATCATTGTCGATGGTCTTAGGCAGATGGATGATATTCAGACCTTCTTCTCTTAAGAGGTTGGCTGTTTTCTGGGTTCCGTTTCCTCCGAGGATTACAAGACAGTCAAGACAAAGCTTGTAATAAGTCTGCTTCATAGCCTCTACCTTGTCCAGTCCATTGGCATCCGGTACGCGCATAAGCTTAAACGGCTGTCTGGATGTTCCAAGAATAGTTCCGCCCTGTGTAAGGATTCCGGAAAAATCCTTGGATGTAAGCATACGGTATTTGCCGTAGATCAGTCCCTTATATCCATCATCAAATCCGTAAACTTCCAGGTCATCAATGCTGTTTGTAAGCCCTTTTACAACTCCCCGCATGGTGGCATTCAGTGCCTGGCAGTCACCGCCGCTTGTTAATAAGCCGATTCTTTTAATCATAGTACCCTCCATTTCTGTGTCTCTAGAGCGTGTTTCAAAAATCATTCCAGCAAGCTACGCGCTCCAGTAAAAACTACATTTTGAAATTTGATCCGCGAGCTCTGTTCGTTACTGATCACAAAGTGAGCAGTGACCGCTGTTCTGTTACGTCTGGGCAGCGTAAAAATCGCGGGGCAAGTTTGTTTATATTATATAATATTTCCCGTTCTGACACAACAAGTAATTTGCAACCAGATATTTCTGGAGCCGGCTTGTTACTGTTCACTCCGTGACCAGTAACGCGCTTCGCGATGCACAGAAATCATGCATTCGCATGATTTCGCGCCGCAATTCTCGGGTTTTCTGTGAACTTTGTTCACAAAAAACACCTCGCGGAATGTTACCAGTGAACAGTAACGCCGGCTTGACAATACATTAAATTTTTTTGCTGTTTTGCAGCAGTGGCTTGACAAATCCACAGTCTTCCTTTATAATTAAATTCCGCGCAGCCGGGGAGATAGCGGTGCCCTGTACCTGCAATCCGCTACAGCAGGGGTGATGCCAATCTGAGGCTTGTATCTTGTGGAGCTGCCCTTTATAAGTGGCGTTGACGTTTGGGTCTTACGCAACAGGACTCTATGAACCGTGTCAGGACAGGAATGTAGCAGCACTAAGTAGAATCTCCTGTGTGCCGTGAGGGTGCCTGGGCTGAGTTAACTGTAGAGGTAACGTCTGTGAGACCATTCCGAGGTGCGGCGCGCGAAAGAAGAGGATTGTGGAACGTCTGTGAGGACGTTCTTTTTTTGTGTTAAAAAAGATTTCTGCAAAATGGGGCGGGCAAATTACGGGAATGCTTTTTCAAACAGGCTCTGGCGCGGTACGCCCCAGGCAAACAAAAAGACACATATTGTATCAGGGCTGTGAATGTGTTGTTCACGCCATTTTTACAATATGTGTCCTATTTTTAGTTTGCTATTCTATTTTGAATGCAAGCTGTGAAAAATCATTTGCACAGCTCCGCTACGACCTGATTGATCACCTTGCCGTCAGCCTTGCCCTTCAGCTCTGGCATAATAGTCTTCATGATCTGTCCTTTGTTTCCAGAAGCGATCAGGTCTGCATGTTTCTCTGTAAGGTAAGCCTTGATCTCCGAAGCGTCCATCAGCTTTGGAGCGTATTTCGCAATCACATCATATCTTGCCTGATATTCATCTTTCAGATCCTGTCTGGATTCCGGACAGGTGTCGATCTGCTCTTTCACAGATTTCAGCTCTTTCAGGATAACACGGTCAACCAGTTCGCCACTGATATCGTCACGGCAGCCTTCGTCGATTGCCACCTTCTTCACTGCGGAAATCAGGGAAGAGACTGCATCCTTTGTTACTTTATCCTTTGCTTTCATGGCAGCTACCATGTCTTTTCTCAATGCTTCAAGTTCCATTGTATTTTCCTCCTGTCATTTTCTATGTGGTTGTTTACATAATGTTCCACAACGTTCCATCAAATCATAATTCTTTCATCCTGTGGCATTTCAGACGACTTGATGTATTTTTTGCTTTGTTTTTTATCATACCACTAATTTTCTGATTTTCCAACCTGCTCTGCCAAAGATTTTTTCAGCATTTTCTTCTTTTCCCGAAGCTCGCGAAAAAAATCGGAAAGCATGATGGAACACTCTTCCTGAAGGACACCGCGGATTACTTCTACCTTGTGGTTAAAGCCATCCATTTCCAAAAGATTCAGCACAGAACCGGCACATCCTGCTTTTGGATTCATGCTGCCGATAACCACACGGTCAATTCTGGACTGCATAAGCGCTCCGGCGCACATCTGGCAAGGCTCTAAGGTTACATACATCGTGCAGCCTTCCAGTCTCCAGTCTCCTAATTTTTTGCTTGCCTTTTTAATCGCGTTCAATTCTGCGTGAGAAAGGGTATTCTTGTCCGTGTTTCTCCGATTATAGCCTCTTGCAATGATCTGCCCGTTGCAAACGATCACACAGCCAATTGGCACCTCTTCCAATGCCCGGGCTTTCTTTGCCTGGCGAATAGCCTCTTTCATATAACGTTCCTGATCTGTAAGCATTTTTTACCTTTACTTTCTACTACTTTATGGTGAATCTCGGCATTTTTGCCGCTGCGCTGTCATTTTCATTTCAGGCGCCGCAGCGGCAATAGCTTTATTATAGGCAGTTCGCACAGGGATGTCAATTTTAACAACCGGCAGGTGGATCAATCGCACGGTACCAGTACCCTCCCCTGCCTTTTTTCACCTTGATACAGTTGCTTTCTTTGAAGCAGGAAAAGCCGAACATGCCTGCCATAAACTGTTCCTGCTGGTCGTAGCTTCCGGGTACACCAAGTATGTACCGGCCATTTGATCTGTGGCACAGAAGGAGATGTCCGAAATTGTAGTATCCGTATTGCAAAAAACGGTTGTTGCGAAGGGCGCATTGTCTTCTTGGAAAATGGACCAGATCCTGGGGTGTAATTTTCCAGCACTGGTTCAGATCGCTGTCTTGGAACGGGCAGAAGGGCTGACCAAATGGGAGTGCTATGGTTTTCTCCTTTTCCTCTTGTTTTGTATTTACTCTACAGGTAATTTTTTGCTCTGCTTCCCATATTTCCCCCACGGTTGGCTCATCTTTTGCTTGTGGTTCATCACTTATCATTTCTTCTGCTTCTAGCAGATCATCCTGCATTTGTTCCACCACATCCTCCACTTCATGCCTGTCATCTAAATCAGGTGTGGAATCTGTTTCCGGCTTGCTTTCATTCTCCAGCTTTTCTTCTGCTTTCTCTTTTATTATTTCACATACGGTACCAGTTTCTTCTTTCTTTATTATACTTTCCTTAAAATTCTCCGGGCGGATTGTCTGGTCATCCCACTCTGTTCCAAAAAAGTCTCCCGATTCTGTAAGCAAAATCATACCTCCCATTTTTTCCAGAGGAATTCCCGAGCCCCCCATATCCGTTCCGTCTGTTTCCACCAGACATTCGATTCTATTTGCCTCCGTTTTGCAGCTGCCCAGCAAAATTCCATTCATCAGTCCCTCTTTTCGCACAAATCCATATACTTTGCACACTTCTCCTGCTGCCAGGTTTCCTACCTGAAGATGTGGTTCAATTGTACACATGTGATTTCTCACTTCCACCTTCATAAAGCCACAATTATCTTCCTTTTTCCCTTTTCGGTATTCATATACATATGCGATAAAACGCCGATATCCCACCAACTGACGCCCTCCCCTTTTTATGCATCTCATTCATTAATGTATATGAAAAAACAGAATTTTCATTCATAAAAACGCATTCTGCTTCACTTGGAATATCTGTTCAAATGAATTAATTTAATTGCCTCTCCCCAAATAATACCTGGTTAATTTCAATTCTTTTTGAAATTTTTTGAATTTTTTCAATTTTTCTGTTGACAAGCCAGTACATTCTATGTATAATATCACTTGCAGTTGACGAAGTGTGGCTCAGTTTGGTAGAGCGCTGCGTTCGGGACGCAGAGGTCGTGGGTTCGAATCCCGTCACTTCGACTACTTGGCAGGGGCGCCGAAATTCTTGAGGAATCAAGGGTTTCGGTGTTTTTTTGTTTGAAAAGTGGTAGCGGAAATAAGATAAATCTTTATATTTAAGAAATTCTATTTGCTTTCTTTCGAAAGCTATATTCCATTTTAATACTATAATCTGCGCACAGAAAGTAACTATAGGCTTTACACACCGTTCAAATACCGTTACAATAGTTATATCATAATAATTATAGTAAGGACGGTGTTTCATATGATGGAGGATTTCTACGTGCCAACTGACATCCAATTTAAAGACGACTTACGAAAAGAAGAAATCAAACTGGAAGAGTTGTTAAATTTACTAAAGAATCAGGAATATGAGAAGCTTCAGAAAAAGCTGGAACGTGACTTGAAGCGTGTCCGTGAAAGCTTACAGGACTAGAGCCTGTTTGAGAAAGGGGCTGTCACACTGAACCGCTCCCCGTCAAGTAGACAATTGAAAAAATATAAATTTTTCTTGCCAGCAGAAATTTATCTGCTGGCAGTT
>NZ_JBDGDM010000072.1:0-17043 GCF_040908885.1 Ruminococcus sp. RTP21358st1_G6_RTP21358_211008 | reverse complement strand
CACCCTATTATCATGTAGTATTCACAGTTCCTGAGGAATTGAATTCCATTATTTACAGCAACCAGAAGCTGTTATATGATGCACTGTATCATGTTGCTTCAGCCACATTGAATGAATTGTCAAAAGATGCAAAGTATCTGGGAGCTGATATAGGGTATATCTGCATTCTTCATACCTGGGGCTCTGCAATGAATTATCATCCTCATATTCATACCATTGTTCTTGGAGGTGGGCTTGATGATGAAAATAAATGGAAAGACACAGGTGGAAATTTTTTTCTCCCATATGGTGTCATCTCAAAAGTGTTCCGTGGAAAATATCTGGATGAGTTAAAAAGCCTGTGGAATGATTCTAAGCTTAAATTTCATGGTACAGCAGAGAAATATCAGAACAGCTATCGTTTTAAAGAACTTCTTGATAAGTGTTATGAAAAGAACTGGGTCACTTACTGTAAAGAAACTTTCAATGGTGCACAGTCGGTTATCAATTATCTTGGAAAATATACCCACAGGATAGCAATCAGTAATCATCGAATCAAATCCATGACGGATACGACAGTTACATATGCAGTAAAAGACTATAAAAACGAAGGCCACTGGAAAGAGAAAACAATTTCAGGAGAAGAATTCATCCGTCGATTCATGATGCATGTTCCACCCAAACGATTTGTCAGAATCCGGCACTATGGTCTGCTATCATGTAGAAACAAGAGAAAAAAGATAACTCTCTGCAGAAACCTGCTTGGATGCAAGAAATACATTTCTACATTAAAAAATCTAAATGCAGTAGAAATGATAAAGGTTTTGTATCACATTGATGTATGCAAATGTTCTTCTTGCGGAGGGAATATGGTATCACCCCGCAAAGATAAATACAGTTCTTCTTTTCATGCACATATGAGATGTTAAAATCTACAATTGCATAGAATAAATGACTTCCGCATAGGAGGTTTGTTTGTCATGCCTGAAATTGATTTCTTGAATAAAAAAACTTTTACCAAAACACCCAGTATGATAAACTTAAGGAAAAGAGCAACGATTGAATCCCCATAGCTATCGGCTAAAGGGACGCGACTTTGTTCACCAAGGTAAAATCGAAATTGATGTAAACGAAAGGGCAGTTTTTATCAGAACTCAAGGCTGCTTTTTCGTTTACACCAACTCCGATTGTTTCCTTAACAGTTTGATGGAGAAAGCAAAAATCAGTCATGCCCTTTATCATATAGTTTCTGTATATTTTTTGGAAGTTTGTCAGGCAACATGGCATTTATAGCATCTTCGTTACCATCTTTCATTGCTGTTTCGTAATACCAGCACTTGAATTTTAAGAGGGAGAGAGTTTTTTGAAGTTCCTGAATTTCAGTTTCAACAGCTGATTTTCTGGTTTCAAATAATTCTTTCCTTTTTTCATAGCTGGAGCTGCCTTCAGATACCCAGATAAAAAATTGCTTTATATCTTTTATCTCAAGACCGGATTTCTTCAGACATTCAATGATACGAAGTGCTTCTAATTCATTATCGCTGAAATAACGGATATTTCCCTTGCGTTCCAGATTAGGGAAAAAGCCTTCCTTGTCATAATACCTTAATGTAGAAACAGGAAGATTAAACATTGCAGAGACCTGACCGATTGTATACATAAAAAACCTTCTTTCAAATTTATGCTTGACCTAAAGTTAACTTTAGACTGTAAGATATTTATATCATATACTATTGTTAGTGTAATTACAAGAAATTTTGCATATGGAGGATGTTAAATATGTTAAAAACAGAAGAATTAAAGCTGGTATCTGAATGGGATAAAACTTTTCCACAGAGTGAAAAAGTAGACCATAAGAAAGTGACATTTGTAAATCGTTATGGAATCACACTTGCTGCAGATTTGTATAAACCGAAAAATGCATCTGGGAAATATCCTGCAATTGCCGTAAGCGGACCATTTGGCGCAGTCAAAGAACAGTGTTCCGGATTATATGCGCAGACGATGGCTGAAAAAGGATATCTTATCATTGCATTTGATCCTTCTTTTACGGGGGAAAGTGGAGGCAATCCAAGATTCATGGCTTCTCCGGATATTAATACAGAAGATTTCATGGCTGCGGTAGATTTCCTTTCTGTTCGGGAAGATGTGGATCCAGATAAAATAGGAATCATTGGGATCTGTGGCTGGGGTGGAATGGCTCTTAATGCAGCTGCACTGGATACAAGAATAAAAGCAACCGTTGCTTCTACCATGTATGATATGACAAGAGTAAATGCGAATGGATACTTTGATTCTGAGGACAGTGAAGAAGCACGTTATGCAAAGAAACAGTCACTGAATACCCTCAGGACAGAAGAATACCGTAAAGGCGAATATTCAAGAGGCGGTGGTTGTGTTCCCCTTCCGGTTCCGGAAGATGCACCTTTCTTCGTAAAAGATTACAGTGAGTATTATAAAGGCAGATGTTATCATAAAAGGAGCCTGAATTCAAATGATGGCTGGAACAGTATTGGATGTATGTCATTTATGAATCAGCCAATATTAAAGTACAGTAATGAAATAAGAAGTGCAGTCCTTATCGTTCATGGAGAAAAAGCACACAGCTATTATTTTGGAAAAGATGCTTATGAAAATATGATCAAGAACAGCAAGTACACATCCAATAAAGAACTGCTGACAATTCCGGGAGCTGTTCATACAGATCTATACGATAATCCGGATGTGATCCCATTTGACAAAATTCAGAAATTTTTTAAAGAAAACGGAGTTGGTTAATTATGACGTGTGAAGAATATTTGAGTAATATGAAGCCCGGATATATCGTAGATGGTGGAAGTGAAGAACATTTGGTTATGCATGAGCTGTCTCAAAGGGCATTAAAGATAACGATGGAGCTGAATAACAAATATCATACAAAAGAAGAAATTATACAGCTTATGTCGGAACTTACCGGACAAAAATAGATGAAAGTTTTGGAATGTTTCCTCCGTTTTATACAGACTGCGGACGAAATATCCATATAGGTAAAAATGTTTTTATTAATGCAGGATGTAAGTTTCAGGATCAGGGTGGTATTTATATAGAGGATGGAGTCCTGATTGGACATAATGCAGTATTGGCAACGATCAATCATATGGAAGATCCCGAGAAAAGAGCCGGTATGATATTTCAGCCGATTCACATCGAAAAAAAAGTGTGGCTTGGAGCAAATGTAACGGTTCTTCCGGGGGTTACGATTGGTGAAGGTTCGGTCATTGCAGCCGGAGCAGTTGTAACAAAAGATGTTCCGGCCAATATGATTGCGGCAGGAGTGCCTGCGAAAGTTATACGGAAGGTTAAAAAAGACACTGAAAAAGGAGAAATTTAATCATGGCAAAAAAAGTATTGATCATATCGACAAGTCTTCGAGGAGGCAGCAATTCTGATATACTTGCAAATGAGTGTGCAAAGGGAGCAAAAGAAGCCGGGCATGATGTGGAACTTCTTTCTTTGAAAGGAAAAGATATAAAATATTGTATCGGTTGTCTATCCTGTCAGAGGAATGGGATGTGTGTACTGAAGGATGATGTTGCAGATATTATGGCAAAAGTAAAGGATGCGGAGGTCATTGTCTATGCAACACCAATTTATTACTATGAGATGTGTGGCCAGATGAAAACACTTCTTGATAGATTGAATCCTTTATATTCGACAGATTATTCATTCAGAGATATTTATATGATTGCAACTGCCGCTGAGAATGATGAAAGTGCATTTGAAAAAGCCTACAATGGTCTGCAAGGCTGGGTAGACTGTTTTGAAAAAGCTTCCTTGAAAGGCATGGTCGGTGGCGGTGGAATTGATGCTGCAAATATAGCTGCAAGCCATGCTGATGTGATGAAAAAAGCATATGAACTTGGAAAGAAATTATGAGTTTGAAAAGAGTACTGTTATTTAGTCTGTGTATATTAGTTTTATCTGGGCTTGTAGGATGTAGAGAAACAGAAATTACCGTCAAATCGGAATTGTGCGCCCAGATAAGGGCGAGTAGTCTAGCAGGTGGAATGCCTGTCTGGTAAGGTCTAACCAACCGCCAGTAGCGAGTCTTGGGTCTTCCACAGTCTGCGTCATACCAGCGTTTATGAAGAAAAAATCAAAAGCTCTTGACTTGGAGTTAACTTCAAGTAGTATGCTAATCGAAACAGGAGGTAAAAAGATGAAGAAATTACTGATTATATATTATTCATGGTCAAATGGAAACACGGAAAGAATTGCAAAAATGCTGCAGAGTGAGACTGATAGCGATATTCTAAAAATAGATACCGTAGTTCCATATACTGGCAGTTATGATGATGTGGTAAATCAGGGACAGAATGAAGTGCAGCGCGGATACGAACCTGAAATTAAACCGCTGGATATCAATATTGCAGATTATGATGTCATCGCAGTTGGGACACCTACATGGTGGTACACAATGGCTCCGGCTGTAAAAACATTTCTGCACCAACAGGATTTTACCGGAAAGACAGTAGTACCTTTTATGACAAATGGTGGCTGGCCAGGGCATGTAATAAAGGATATGAAAGCAGCCTGCAAAGGCGCAAATGTGGTTTGCGATATGCAGATACAGTTTGATTCTACAGGTGGAAGTAATCTGGAGACACCTCAGGAACAAATTAATGAATGGATACAGAGTGTGAAAAATCTTCTTTAAATTGTGGAGGAAGAATATGACAATAAAAGAAGTGTCAGAAAAATATGGTATTTCACAGGATACCCTCCGTTATTATGAGAGGGTTAATGTGATTCCTAAAGTTACAAGAACATCCGGAGGAATTCGGGATTACCAGGAAGAAGATCTTAGATGGGTTGAGCTTGCAGTATGTATGAGAAATGCAGGACTTCCCATAGAAAGTCTGATTGAATATCAAAGGCTATTTAGGGCGGGAGATTCTACAATACCTGCGAGACTTGAGTTGTTGAATGAGCAGATGGATATTCTTCAGAAGCAAAAAGAGCAGATAGAGGAAACTATGGACAGGCTTTCTTATAAGATATCACGGTATGAAGAAGCAATGAAAACAGGAAAACTGGTATGGACAAAGGAGGAATAGTACAAATGGCAAAGCTGGTAGCATTTTATTCAAGAGCAGATGAAAATTATTTTGGCGGTTCCATGAAATATATTCAGATTGGCAATACTGAGAAAGCTGCAAAAATGATAGCTGATATGATAGGAGCAGACCTTTTCAAAATCGAGCAAAAGATTCCCTATGCCGCTGATTATAATACCTGCATTGCACAGGCAAAAGAGGATAAACAGACAGGAAAACGACCAGAGATACTAAATCTGCCACAGGACATAGATCAATATGACGAGATTTATCTTGGATACCCGAATTACTGGGGAACCATGCCAATGGCTGTATATACTTTTCTGGAAAGTTATGATTTTACAGGAAAGAAAATTCATCCATTCTGTACGCATGAAGGAAGCGGATTGTCAAATACGGAGAGTGATATTAAAAAAAGTGCAAAAGGTGCAGTGACTGAGAAAGGCATTGCGATACATGGAAGCAGCGTAGATCAAGCGAAAGATGTACTTGAAAGATGGATACAGAAATAGAGGTTAGAAAAATGGAATGCAAGGAAATACGTGTTGATGTAAGAACTGCGTCAATAAAAGAAAGTACAGAAGGGCAACGTCAGACAAAAATATTATTTCAGATTAATCATACAATGCCTTTTACTGATGAATATAATCATTTATTAAAGGAATTGTTTGGAAATAACCTAGGAGATGGGAGTATGATATCACCACCGCTTAATGGAGCATGTGTTGGAAGCGTAAAGATTGGCAGGAATGTATTTATCAATTCTAATCTTCTTGCAATGGCAAGAGGTGGAATAACGATTGAAGACAATGCTATGATTGCTGCAAATGTACAGCTTATTTCCAATAATCATGATCCATATGATTTGTGTACTCTGACTTGTAAGCCTGTTCTGATAAGAGAATATGCCTGGGTAGGAGCTGGAGCTACGATACTTCCGGGAGTATGTATTGGAAGACACGCAATTGTGGGAGCTGGATCTGTAGTGACAAAGGATGTACCGGATTATGCAGTAGCAGTTGGAAATCCGGCAAAAGTAATAAAAATGCTTGATAAAGAAAAATTTCAGGAGGACTAAAAAGATGGAAAATATGAAGTTGAATAACAATTTGGAATGTCCAATGCTTGGACTAGGAACTTTTATGTTATCACCAGAGGATGCCTACACAAGTACATTAGAGGCATTAAAAATGGGATATTCCCTAATTGATACAGCAAATGCTTATGTAAATGAGCGTGCAGTTGGAAGAGCAATCAAGGATAGTGGAATTGACAGAAAAAATATATTTCTATCAACAAAAATATGGGCTAGTGAATATGAAAATGAGAATACTGTAGAAGAAACTCTAGAAAGACTTGGTGTTGATTATGTGGATTTACTTTATATACACCAGCCTGCAGGCAACTGGCTTGCCGGATACAGAATGCTTGAAAAAGCGTATAGAGAGGGCAAAGCAAAATCCATTGGTATCTCGAATTTTGAAGGAAAATATATGGAAGAGTTGGAAACAAAGTGGGAAATTGTACCTCAGTTTATTCAGGTGGAAGCACATCCATATTTCACACAGAAAGAACTTCGTGTAACTTTAGACAAATATGGAATTAAGCTTATGAGCTGGTATCCGCTGGGACATGGAGATACAACATTAATGAATGAGTTGGTATTTGCAGGACTTGGCAAAAAATATGGAAAAACACCTGCACAGGTTATTCTCCGTTGGCATACTCAGATGGGATTTGTTGTAATTCCTGGAAGTAAAAATGCAGAACACATTAAGGACAATATGGATATCTTTGATTTTGCATTAACAGATGAAGAAATGGAACAGATTGCAAAGCTGGACAAGAATGAAAGATATTATCACCGCACGGATGAACAGCTTGTACAGTTTGCAAACTGGAAACCAGAGTTTGAAAAATAATATGGAGAAAATAGTATGAGCAAAAATGATGTATGGATATCAAGTGAAACGTCTGTTATGAAGAGGGTATGGGGAGATCCCCATCAAGATAAAACCCATAGGTTGACGGGAGGCCAAATGGCAATACCGTTAAACATGGGTGGATCTTGCTCTTATTTGTATCCCTCTATATAACGAAACGCTCAGAGGCTGTTTTACAGTGGGGGAAAAGAAAAATATCAAAAAAATGATGATTAATGGTGAGCTTGTGATAGAATAGATAAAAGAGAAAAGCATAAAGGATGTTGTTGTGGAGAATATTTGTTATGATTAGAAAGTTGCTGAACAGAGATATCGATAGAGTCGCTGACATATGGTTAAAGACAAATCTGAAAGCACATTATTTTATTTCCAATCAATACTGGAAAAGTAATTATGAATTAGTGAAAGAAATGCTGTCACAATCCGAAGTTTATGTGTTTGAAGCAGATAAAATGATACAAGGATTTGTAGGACTAAATGATGAATATATCGAAGGTATTTTTGTCTCTGATGAAATGCAGTCATGTGGCATAGGTAAGCTTTTATTGGATTATATTAAGGATAAAAAAGTCAGCTTACGATTAAATGTATATCAGAAGAATGCCAGAGCAATTTCTTTTTACCAAAGAGAAGGGTTCATTATTCAATGTGAAGGTTTGGATGAAGATACTGGTGAAAAAGAGTACACTATGCTATGGAAACAAAAATAGAAATCGGAAGTTGTGGGAATAAAAAATATGGAATTAAGACTATTGCGCTATTTTCTGACAGTAGCAAAAGAACAGAGCTTTACAAAAGCAGCAGAACAATTGCATATTACCCAGCCAACGCTTTCCAGACAAATGGCAGCATTTGAAGAGGACCTGGGAATAACATTATTTATTCGAAACGGAAAGAAAATATCGCTTACTGATGAAGGAATTTTATTAAAAAGGCGTGCCCTGGAGATTCTTAATCTTGAGGAAAGAACGCTTGAGGAACTGAAAGGAAAAGAAGAGGTTGTAGAGGGCACGATAACCATTGGATGCGGTGAATTTGCAGCGGTGGAGACATTGGCGGAGATATGTAAAACATATAAAGAAAAATACCCGCTGGTTCAGATTGTATTGCATACTGCAACAGCAGATGCAGTGTATGAGATGATGAACAAAGGACTTGTAGATATTGCATTATTCATGGAGCCGGTGGACACCGAAGGGCTGGATTATATCCGGATCACAGATTGCGATCACTGGTGTGTTGGAATGCGGCCGGATGATCCGCTGGCAGAAAAAGAGTTTATAAGAAAAGAAGATCTTATTGGAAAACCATTGATCCTGCCGGAAAGAGTAAATGTTCAAAGTGAACTTGCCAATTGGTTTGGAAAAGACTTTTCGAAACTGCAGATTGCTTTTACAAGTAATCTTGGAACGAATGCCGGAGTTATGGCAGCAAATGGACTGGGCTATCCGGTATCCATCGAAGGTGCTGCAAAGTATTGGCGGGAGGATATTCTTGTACAGCGAAGAATTTCTCCTGAAATCACAACAAGTACTGTGATTGCCTGGAGACGAAACATTCCATATTCTCTGGCGGTCAGTAAAATGATAGAAGAAATAAATGCTTTTCAGGCATAGAATGGAATTCAATATAAGCATTAGACATAATAAAAATATCAGGTATAAAATAGATGTATAAGAGAAATTCAAATCTTATACATCTATTTTTATACGAAAAATTCGCAAAGAAAGGGGATTTTTATTATGAGTAAAAATTTAGTCGCATTTTTCAGTGCAAGCGGGACAACAAAAAAAGTAGCAGAAATGATTGCAGAGGAAGCAAAAGCGGATTTATTTGAGATTGAGCCAAAAGTTCCATATACAAAGGCTGATCTTGACTGGATGAATAAAAAATCCCGCAGCAGTGTGGAAATGAGTGATAAGAAATACAGACCGGAGATTATGAAGAAAAAGGTGGATATGAGTTCTTATGACGAGATCCTTCTGGGATTCCCAATCTGGTGGTATGTAGCTCCGACAATTGTCAATACATTTTTGGAAGCCTATGATTTCAGTGGCAAAAAGATTGTGCTCTTTGCAACATCCGGTGGAAGTGGATTCGGTAATACTGTAAAGGAATTACAGCCATCTGCACCGGATGCGGTTATCACAGAAGGCAGCCTGTTAAACCGTGGAACAAAACAGGAAATCAGTGAGTGGGTAAAATCTTTATAAATAACAGTGCTATGGAGGTATACAGAAAATGGGAAAAATAGTACAGACAGCAGGAAGAAATACACTTGGTGAATTCGCACCGGAATTTGCACATTTTAACGATGATGTACTTTTCGGCGAAAACTGGAATAACCAGGACATCGACGTAAAAACAAGAAGTATCATCACAGTGGTTGCTCTGATGGCTTCCGGAATTACAGATTCTTCTTTAAAATATCATCTTCAAAATGCAAAAAATCATGGTGTAACACAAAAAGAGATTGCCGCAGTAATCACACATGTCGCATTTTATGCAGGATGGCCAAAAGCATGGGCTGTTTTCAATCTTGCAAAGGAAGTGTGGGAGGCAGGTGAAGGAGATTTACCATACGAAGAGGAAGCAATGCGGGTGCATGCAAAAGAGATGGTATTTCCAATTGGTGCACCAAATGATGGCTTTGCACAGTATTTTTCTGGAAGAAGTTTTCTTGCACCGATTTCCACTTCTCAGGTTGGCATTTTCAACGTGACATTTGAACCCGGATGCAGGAATAATTGGCATATTCATCATGCAAAAAGCGGTGGCGGGCAGATCTTAGTATGTGTAGCCGGCCGAGGGTTTTATCAGGAAGAAGGCAGGGATGCGGTAGAAATGAAACCGGGTGACTGTATTAACATTCCGGTAGATGTAAAGCACTGGCATGGGGCCGCTCCGGATGAATGGTTTTCCCATCTGGCAATTGAGGTGCCGGGAGTGGATTGTTCCAATGAGTGGTGTGAGGCGGTATCGGAGAAAGAGTACGCTGGATTAAGATAAGGAGAGCACTATGGAATACGGTAAACTCGGAAATACAGATATAGAAGTGTCAAAATTATGTGTGGGCTGCATGAGTTTTGGGAAAGCTGGAACCATGCATGACTGGACGTTGGATGAAGCTGAAAGTGAGAATGTTATCAAGCATGCACTTGATTTGGGATATAACTTTTTTGATACAGCAAATGGATATTCAGCAGGAACAAGTGAGGAATATTTAGGTAAAGCATTGAAGAAAAATGTAGCGAGAAATCAGGTTGTGATTGCATCCAAGGTATATTTTAATGAAGGTCGTTTATCAAGACAGGCAATCATGAGGGAAATAGATGGAACTCTGTCACGTCTTGGAACCGACTATCTTGATTTATATATCATCCATAGATTTGACTATGATACACCAATTGAAGAAACTATGGAGGCACTGCACGATCTGGTAAAAGCAGGAAAGGTCAGGGCACTTGGTGCATCTGCCATGTATGGATATCAGTTTTATAATATGCAGTTAGCCGCAAGAGACAATGGATGGACACCATTTTCTGCGATGGAGAATCATTATAATTTGCTTTACAGAGAGGATGAGAGAGAATTGCTACCAATTTGTAAGCAAATGAAAGTTTCGTTAATGCCGTATAGCCCTCTTGCAGCCGGACATCTGGCAAGACCACAGTGGAAATCAGAGTCTCTTCGTGGAACCACGGATAGGGTTGCCATGGGAAAATATGATAAGACTGAAGCGGAAGACATACAGATAGTTAAACGTGTAGCGGAGCTTGCCGAAAAGTATAACTGCAAAATGTCCCAGATAGCCATTGCATGGCAGTGGGCAAAGGGAATTCTATCGCCTATTATTGGGGCAACCAAAACGCAGTATCTGGATGATTCAGCTGGAGCATTTGACATTAAATTAACTGCCGAAGACCTTGCATATCTTGAAGAGCCATATGTTCCACATGAGATAGTTGGTGCAATTGATAAAAATCCGGCGCAAGGTGTTATTTTGCTTGATGAAAAGAAATAAAGTTTCAGTAATCATAGAGTGTATGAATCGGAGAGGTTGTAGACGAGCATACACATGGAATGGATTTGTGGAAATGCTCAAGTATTACCCGTTAGCAAAACCTAAAACGTACTATTTATTGTTTATATTGAAGCGAATGTTACTATGAGGAGCCGTATGCGGGAAAGCCGCACGTACGGATCTGTGAGGGGCTAAGATTGAGAGGTCTTAGTCTACTCGACTGTTGAACTGAATCCGAAAAGTATTAGGGCGCAGAGGAGATAGAATCCTTTGCGTAAAAGACTAACGAACATATTTAATGAAACATCGGAACCATCTTCTTTTTGTTGTTTACCTATAATAACGATTGGAGTAGTCGATTATAGACACTGCAATCAAAAAAATCTGAAAATATATTTATTAACATTACATAAAAGTGTGTAGATGCACATAAAATGGGAATGCATATTGAAATTCAGGTCGTTCTGTGATAGAATCTCATTACTAAAAAGTGTGTAGATGCACGGAAATGGGGAGTGTAACGATGGAGATTAAAAGAGACGCTTACCTACAGCAGCTGATCGAGCGAAAAGATAATGGAATGATAAAGGTGATTACCGGCATTCGTAGATGTGGCAAATCCTTTTTGCTATTTACCATCTTTAAGAGATACTTACTGGAGAACGGCGTTGATGTTGATCATATTATTGAAATTGCATTGGATGGTATTGAGAACGAGGAATTAAGAGATCCCAAGGTATGCTTCAAGTACATCAAGGATGCCATGAAAGACGACGGGAAGTATTATCTCCTTTTGGATGAAGTGCAGTTCATGCCACGATTTGAGGAAGTGCTGAACAGCCTGCTACGCATGAGCAATATTGATGTGTATGTCACCGGAAGTAATTCCAAGTTCCTGTCCAGCGACATTGTGACCGAATTCCGTGGCAGAGGTGATGAGATTAGAATCTACCCTCTCTCCTTTGCAGAGTTTTATTCTGTTTATGACGGCGATTATGATGATGCCTGGGATGACTACATGATCTACGGAGGATTGCCGCAGATCGTAAGTTTCCAGAGCGAACGACAGAAAGCGGATTATCTGAAGAACATCTTTGCAAATGTCTATCTGAAGGATGTTATTGAAAGAAATAAGATTCAGAACGTGGATGAGATTGGGATTCTGGTTGATGTGCTTGCATCTGCAATCGGCGCACCGACCAACCCTTCAAAGATTGCCAATACCTTTGCCAGTGAGCGCCAGATGACTTATGCTAATAAAACCATCTCCAAGCATATCGACCATTTGACAGATGCCTTTTTGATTTCCAAGGCAAGCCGATACGATATTAAGGGCAGAAAGTATATCGGTGCAAATCTGAAATACTACTTTACTGATCTGGGACTGAGAAATGCACGTCTGAATTTCAGACAGCAGGAGCCTACTCATATCATGGAGAACATTGTTTATAACGAGCTGCTGATCCGTGGCTACAATGTTGATGTGGGTGTCGTGGATATCTTCGATAAGGATAAAGAGGGAAAACGTGTTCGCAAGCAGTTGGAGGTTGACTTTGTGGTGAATCAAGGAAACCAGAGATACTATATCCAGGTTGCATATGACATGACTTCGGAAGAAAAACAGACGCAGGAGTTCAATTCTCTGCGTAATATCCCGGACTCTTTCAAGAAGATCGTCATTGTAAATGGCAGCAAAAAGCCTTGGAGAAATGATGAAGGTTTTGTCATCATGGGAATGAAGTATTTCTTGCTGAATGCGAATAGTCTGGAATTTTAAGTCGATTTGAGTTGTTGCTGTGGTGTTGTTCTATTTCAAAAAAGAGTGAAATGATATAAATAAGGCCACGGCTGATTTCATGTTGGAACAGCCGTGGCTCAGTTTATTTTTTTATCCGTACAAATGAGACTGTTCCGCAGATTATGTAGAACAGATAGAGTACGATTCCGATAGTGAGAACATACGAGAATAAAGATGAACTTAAGAACGAAATAAACAAAAGTTTGTTGAATTAAAAATGAAATAAAGTCCCAGTAATCATAGAGTGTATGGATTTAATTCCATATGCTCTTTTTCTTTACTGAAAAATCTAATGTTACGAGTTTCTTACGAGTGGTATTTAAAAAACTCGCAAGAAGACTCAGTTCAATGATTCTATTGAGATATTTTGCTCTCGTGATTGTTTTTATATAGTCACCCACTTTCAAAAAGATTGCTTTTGACCACTGTAAAACATGCGCTGAGCGTTTCGTTATATGAAGGGATAATTTTTCTTTCATATTTCAAAGAAAAGAGGATAAAGAAATGTCAGAAAAAAGATGTTATACAGTTCAAGAGTTACAGGAAATCTTAGGAGTTAGCAGACCTACTATTTATAACCTTTTGAAGAAAAAGGAATTCCGGTGGATCCAGTTGGATGGCGGAAAGTATCGCATATCCAAGAAGAGTTTCGATGACTGGCTCGATAACTTGGAACAGTAAAAAACAGGATGTTGATCAGGCAGATTTTGTCTGCATCGACATCCTAAATTTTTTTCTGGATTTGAGATATGATATAAGAAAAAAACACTAACACTAAAAAGACAGGAAGTGAAAAATAAATGGCAACAGCAATTATGAAAGGGGAAGATAATTAGGATAAAGGCAGACCGGTGGAGAGCGAAATCTCTACCGGTTTTATTTATGAGATCAAATCAGAGCATGTGAGAAAAAAGAGGTAAAATCATAACAGGAATTATCTCTCAAGCCAGTAGTATTGACTGTTGGGTATATGTGCAGGACAGGAAGAAGAGGCTGCAGGCTGCGGGATATGATTATAGGGCAGTGCAGAGAAAAGTGAATGAGTTGATGAGATAGTAGGAAGCCTATTGTTGTCTGTGGAGAAATCTGCGGATGATGGCAGGCTTATTTTTTGTTTGAGTATTCAAACTTTTATGTGACAAACGTAACTGTCTGTGATATTATAAAAACGATATAAGCGAAAATGAGGTATAGTTACTTGCAGATAGAGAAGTATATTGCGGATAAAATAACATCTTTGTGTGAAAAGCGTGATATCAGTAAATATAGATTATCGCAGCTATCGGGAATTTTCCAGTCATCACTGGGAAGAATCATGGCGCAGGAAAACCTGCCGTCGCTGATCACACTTGAAAAATATGTACAGCTTTGGGCGTGACATTATCACAGTTTTTTCAGGAAGGTAATTCAGAGAATCTGACAGAAAAACAGAAAGAAGTTTTAAGGATATGGAACAATCTGAGTACAAATGAGCAGGAAACAGTGATGTCAATGCTGCGTGGTCTTCGGAAGTAGAAGAACAGTTTGAGTATATGTATCGGCTGTTCTTTTTTTATTTTTTGTCGTTAAAACGGTAATGTTTTCTTGTGTATACTAGAGCATTAAAGTATAATGAAATCAGTTTTTTTGCATAAGTATTAAAGCTATAATAAGAAAATCGGCAAACCAGATGAAAGTCTGGGACGCAAAGCTACAGGGCCTGTAAAATGGCAGCCAGTTGCATGAAATGAGGTGCACTGTCTGTTTGGCAGTGCTTTTTTATGGTAGAGCACTTGAATAAGTAATACAGAAGCTGTTTGGAAAAATATTGTGAAAAATAGCGGGGAGGTTATTGATAATTAATGAATGTAAAATTAAAATCTGGAAGCAAGCAACTGTAGCCTAGAGGAGGGGAGAAAGATGAAGAAGTGCAAATTAGTACAGAATATAATGAATTTCAAATTTTGTTACATTATATTTTGCACAATTATATGTTTTATTGTTTTATCCGTTCCTACATTTGCCAAAGAAAACTCTGACAATGTTATCCGGGTAGGATCTTTTGAGGAAACTTATAATGTAGTCAATGAAAAGGGAGAAAGAAGCGGCTATGGTTATGAGTATCTTCAAGATATTGCAGGTTATGCAGGATGGACATATAAATACATAACAAGTGATTGGAAAAACTGCTTTACACAGTTGGAAAATGGAGAGATTGATATTCTTGGTGACATTTCCTATACAGACGAACGTGCTGAAAATATGCTTTTTTCCGATATGCCTATGGGGGAAGAGAAATATTACATCTATACGGATGCATCCAATAGGGATCTTACAGCAGGAAATTTGGATTCTTTTGAGGGAAAAAATATTGGTGTGTCTAAAGATAATATAGTGGAGGATGTGCTTAATGAATGGGAATCAAAATATGGTCTGCATACGCAGCATGTCAATGTTTCTAATACCACAGAAATTATGGACAAACTATCGAAACATGAAATTGACTGCTTCGTTTCGGTAGAAGAATCCCGTTGGGAAGAATCGGATATTTCACCGCTTACAAGTATTGGAGAGACAGAAATCTATTTTGCCATAAATCCCAAACGTCCGGATATCAAAGAAGCACTGGATAGTGCTATGCGCAGAATCAAGGATGACAATCCATTTTACACTGATGATCTCTACAGGCGTTATCTTTCTGCACAGAGCAGCTCGTTTCTTTCAAAAGAAGAAAGTGAGTGGATCGGGCAGCATGGTGCAATCCGGATAGGGTATCTGAATCAGGATGGAGGTATCAGCAGTGTAGATCCATCAACAGGTAAACTGACAGGTGTTATTACAGATTATGTGGATCTTGCAGAAAATTGTCTGCAAGGTCAGACTCTGGAATTTGAATTAAATGGATATGAGACAAGAAGTGAACTGCTTCAGGCATTGCAGGATGGAAAAATAGACCTGATTTTTCATGCAAACCAGAATCCATACTTTGCAGAAACAAATGGATTTGCTTTGTCGGATACGCTATTGACTCTCAATATGGCAGCAATTACGGCAAAGGATTCTTTTGATGAAAATAAAGAGAATACAGTTGCCGTTGAAAAAGATGATTTTGCATTGAAAGCATATCTTTCATACAATTATCCGCAATGGAAGGTTGTGGAATATGAGACATCAGATGCAGCAGTAAAAGCAATGCAGAAAGGGGAGACGGATTGTATTGTAAGCAATTCAGGTACTGTTTCAGACTATTTGAAAAATGATAAGCTTCATAGTGTTTTCCTGACAAAAGAAGCTGATGTTCCATTTGCTATTCAGCAGGGAGAACCGGTTCTTTTGTCCATTCTGAATAAAACACTGACATCTATGCCTACAACTCAATTTTCAGGTGCAGTAGTTTCGTATAATGCTTCCTCACGAAAAGTTACAGCGAAGGATTTTATTCAGGACAATTTACTGACAGTTTCACTTATCGCTGGAATTTCTTTTTTCGTTGTTCTGTGTATAATTCTTGATTCTTTGAAAAAATCAAAACGTGCGGAAGAAAAATCCAAGAAGTCTGCTGAGCAGGCATTGAAGCTGAATCAGGAGCTTGAAGAAAAACAGCAGGAATTACAAAATGCACTTGTAGAAGCACAGAGTGCCAATAAGGCTAAGACTTCCTTTTTAAATAACATGTCTCATGACATCAGGACACCGATCAATGGCATTATGGGCATGCTTACAATTCTTGAAAAAAGCGGAAATGATGGTGAGCGGGCAAAAGATTGCCTGAATAAAATACATGAGTCTTCGAAACTGCTATTATCATTGGTAAATGATGTTTTGGATATGGCAAAGTTAGAATCGGATACCGTGGTTTTTGGTGATGAATCCATCAATCTGGATCAGGTATGTAAAGAAATCACGGAGTCGCTATACTTTCAGGCAGAAGAAAAAGGACTTCATGTTATGGGAGAACATGATGATTACAGTGGTATATATGTTTGGAGCAATGCAGTTCATCTGAAAAAAATATTGATGAATCTGTTTACAAACAGTATGAAGTACAATAAGGTGAATGGTTCTATTTACATGAGTATGAGAACGATTGAAAGATCAGAAGATCACATGACATGTGAATTTAAAATAAAAGATAATGGAATTGGAATGCAATGCTAGCAATATAGTGTCAACTTAAAATCGTTATGATTCTGCTTATTTAATTTCGCTCCTTGAAAACTAAAT
>NZ_JBDGDM010000071.1:0-17257 GCF_040908885.1 Ruminococcus sp. RTP21358st1_G6_RTP21358_211008 | reverse complement strand
CTGCACTTGCGAAAGCTGCTAATATTCTGCTAAGGGCATTTTTTTCACCTGTGGGTGCAGAATGCCTTAATTTAGGCGGGTATTTTCTCGGAGGAAAAGGGATAATAGAGAAGAAGCCGTATGCAAAAATTAATATTGTGGAGCTTGCAAGGAATCTGGAAATTTATTATCGGGAGACAAAGGGGCGTAATAATAGTAAGGAACTAAAAAGACTTGGAAAAAAGAGCGGGATATGTGTTAAGAACGGAGAACTATGTATTTACAATGAGAATAAATTTGATTTAGAAGGAATTGAAGACAAAATTAATGATAACGGCATAATCATGCTTCCATATAGCGAAGGCAAAGCATGTGAGGGAGATTCTGCGAAAGAGCAGAAAATAAGAAAGGATATTCCAACACTGACCGGATATAACCAGGAATCATTATGTAAACTATGTCCTCTGTTAAATGACTTTGTTAATGGAGAAGACATACATTATGATCAGGAGTTCCTTCTTGTGACCAGTCTGGTACATATAAAAGGTGGAAAAAAATTATTTTTTGATAATTTGCAGAAACGTACTGGTAAATGGAACCATACTTTAAACCAGAATAGAAAACATAATATATTAAATGGCAGCCCTATGTACTGTGAAAATTCAAAGACAACCTGTCCATATTATAATAACTGTAAAGGTAAATCCCTCTATGACAAAGCAAGCAGGAAAATCAGAAAATTAGAAAATACAGAGGTTTTTTACAAAATTGATAAATGTGTATCTGTGCTTAAAAAAATGCTTGAGGAAGCGGTAGCTGCCAGAAATGCAGATATCCACATTATAAAAGCACAGACGGCTTTAGGAAAAACGGAACAGTACGCTGAGATTGTAAAAAACTGGATAGGTAAGAAATTTATCATAGCAGTGCCTACAATCAAGCTGCAGCGTGAGGTGGCTGAAAGAATAGAAGCCAAAGGTGTTGAGTGTGAAATAACAGAAAGTATGTATACCAAGATTGCACAATTAGGTCTTCCGGATTTAGAGGAGAAACTTAACAAGGACTTTTCCAAGGGGTTCACCAAGAGAGGAAAAAAGACCATACTGGAATATAAAAAGGACCATATGGATGAACTATCCCCAAGACAGTTAGAGATATTTAACGAGATACTGAAAAAAAGAAAAATAGGCTACAGCGGAGCGCGGTGTATTGTTACGACACATGCGCTTTTTTTAATGAAAGAATTATACAAAATGCAGGACTATGAAATTATCATTGATGAAGACCTGCTTATGACATTATTTCATTTTACAAGTAGTTTACCGCTGTCAGATATTGAGAAATTATTGGAACTGCCATTTATAGATGCGGATAATAGAGAGCAGCTTGAGAGAATTTTAGAACTGGATAATGAAGAAACCATTCAGGTCAATTTCACCAGTCTGTCAGAATCAGTTTTGGAAAAGCTGTATGAGCAAAGAAATGAGTTTACAGGACCGGTTCCGAAGTTGTTTGATAGTACCCATGTTATCATGTGCAAAAATAAGAAGGAAATTGTGTTTATTAAGAAGTATGATTTCGGAGACTGTAGTAAGATGACTATATTATCAGCAACTGCTGACAGAGCTTTATATGAGGATTACTTCTCTGGAAAAACCATTAATTTCAGAGAAGTATACAAGGCTGAATATAAAGGAAAGGTGCTCCAGTACACGGCACATACTCTCAGCAGAGCTTTTTTCAATAAAAATGGAGGGACAGATGTTCTGGAAGAGATAAAGGAAAAGTATATCGGGGATATTCCGATTATCACCTTTAAAATGCTGGCACCAGACTCAGAAATTCATTTTGGTAAGACGGAGGGATTTAATGTATATCGTGGAATGGATATAGCTGTAATAGGTACACCACATAATTCACCAGTTCTGTATAAAATGGTAGGAGCAATGCTTGGATACGATACAAGTGGCAGCTTACACAGATACCGTGTGGAAAGAGGTGGATATAGTTTCCCTATGATGAGCTACGCTGATAAGAAAATGAGAAATATGCAGCTCTTCTTCATTGAGTCAGAATTGGAACAGGCTGTGGGAAGAGCAAGACTTTTAAGAGAGAATTGTACCGTATATGTTTTTTCTAATTACCCCTGCCAGCAGGCTGAAATTATTGAGAATCCATATCTGAGAGTAAAAACAGAAGAGGATATAGAGAAAAACGAAGATGAAATAATCCAGAATGAGACGATGGAATATTAAGAATAAATTCTTCAGAAACATATATGTGGCGGACTCTGATCGAACAGGGTTGACAGTCATCCCTTAAAATATTATAGGCAACATACTTAAAATGATAATATGGAGAGGAATATACGAATCGGGCACTGCCAGGATTGATACATCTGCCTGGCAGTTAGCCAGAAATATTATAATTTCTGGCTAGGCGGGAATCAGACACTTCGGTTGGACGGAGACATGTCTGGCAGTATCCCGGACATGTGTGTTTGGGAGAGGGCGTATATTTCGTGAAAGAGATGTTGAGAAGGTCACAAATGTCATTGGCATTTGTGACTATTGATTTGCTAAAAGCAATAATATGTTAATATGCGACATGGGTAGAAATGTTTGAAAATTTCAGTGGAAAGGATTGAGGCAAATGCATAAAGACCAGGCTCGCGCGAAGCGATAGAGCCTGGTCACCTAGGCATTTGTCTCAAGACTTTACAGTGAAATTTCTCAAAGATTTCTATCCGTGGAGCTGGTTATATTTAACTTGATAAGAGAAGGCTAATTATAATCTCCCACGAGGTTTTGGCACGATGCGATAGCAGAGTGACAACAACCGAGTCAATAAAACGAGGGCACTGATAATTACATTATTATTAGGCTACTTTTATGGCTAAAGAAATGAAAAAGATTCATCTTCAAATTGTGCAATGGAAGATTATTATATTAGACAAAATAACTCATACATGGTAGAATAAATTTGTTATTATAATTGGTATCAGTAAAACACGATACATAAGAACCGGAACATATCTTCGCTTTAATAAATTTTCTTTTTTTGTATAAATACTTTTTAAAACACAACTAAATACTTGCGTAATATACCTCTAATAAAATGCTGAGATTGAAGGTAAAATAAAACCAGTAATGATGAACGGAGGTGTATTTACTTGCAGATAGAAGAGTATGTTGCTGGGAATATAAAGGATTTATGCAAAAAACGTCATGTGAGTAAATACAGACTGGCACAGCTGACAGGAATTGCACAGTCTTCCCTTGGAAGGATTGTTGCAAATGAGAGTACACCATCATTACAGACGCTTGAAAAGATATGCAGTGCACTGGATGTAACACTGTCTCAGTTTTTCCAGGATGAAAAAGAAAATCATCTGACGGATAAACAGAATGAAGTGATGGAGATATGGAATGATCTGAGTGCTGATGAGCAGGTTGTTGTATTGGCAATGCTCCGAGGACTTAAGAAGTGAGGGAACAGTTCGGACGTATTTGTTTGACTGTTCCATTTTTGTCTGTAAGGAGAAGATGAATGCTGATAGAATGTAAATATTATGACGTTGCAGCTAAGGAAATGGAAGAACTGGATAAGCAGATAGCAGAAGAATCTGAGAATCTTTCTGAAGGAGAATTACAGCTGGAAAATGACCGGAGAGATTTTCAGTTAGCAGAAATTATCAGAAGCTTTAAAGAGAAGGAAAAAATGAAAGAGATTGTTCCTGATCCCGAGAAGATTGCTTTGTTTATCAGACTGCAGAGAGCTTCGATGGA
Organism: Ruminococcus sp. RTP21358st1_G6_RTP21358_211008; assembly: GCF_040908885.1. Classification (NCBI taxonomy): domain Bacteria; kingdom Bacillati; phylum Bacillota; class Clostridia; order Eubacteriales; family Oscillospiraceae; genus Ruminococcus; species Ruminococcus sp. RTP21358st1_G6_RTP21358_211008. Next base: position 13,490 of record NZ_JBDGDM010000071.1, on the reverse strand, counting down.
ACTGGCTAAGTTATTGGAATTGAACATTGTGACCATGAAAAAAGATGATGATACCTATGGGTATATTGAATTATCTTATGGAATTTCCTGGATTCTTTCAGATTCTCCGAAGATGTGTAAAAAGACAATGGCAATGTTATATGAGAATGCAGATCAGATTTGTTCTGAGGTAAAGGATAACTGTGTTGTACAAAGGTTTGAGTTCGAATTGGAGAAATAGTAACGATAGTGGCAATATCTTTGACTGCAAGGTATAATATTACCACAAATTCTTTAGGTTAGAATCGATGATGGAGTAAACGAAAAAGCAGTTTTGACATTTCAGTGAACTGCCCCTTCGTTTACTCCATTTTCGATTTGACCTAATTGAACAAAGTGAGCGTCCGAGTAGCTACTACCTATGGACTTTTAATCTTTTGTTCAATCGGAATTTGGAGGAATATATATGGCAAATTCATATAGGATAATGAATGATGCTACATGAGAAAGAGCAATGCACTGTCAGATTTTCAGAAATAGTGTAGAACCAGTCTTTTTCGTAACATTTTAGTCAGATATTACTGAATTTAAAATGCACAAAATAAAAATAATAACAATTACTATTATTGACACAATAGAAAGTATCATGTATAATACAGACATACATAAAAAAGCAACAAAATACTGAAAAATTCAGTAGGAATCTATTAACAAAATGAATCAACATTGAAAAGGAGAAAATAACTATGAAAAAATATGAATGTGAACCATGTGGCTATATTTATGATCCGGCAGTAGGCGATCCAGACGGAGGTATCGCTCCAGGAACCGCATTTGAGGATATTCCAGATGACTGGGTATGCCCGATATGTGGATTAGGAAAAGATGTTTTTGTTCCTGTAGAAGACTAAGCAGAAAATGCAGGTGTGAAACTGACAGACACAAAAAAATCCCAAGAGAACATATAAAAAGAAATGGAGACCAGATTATGACTTACGATTTAAATATTACCTTTGATGACAATTTAGTAACAGGAAATGAAACAATTGATACCCAGCATAAAGAATTGATCGACCGTATCCAGAACTTTGTAACTGCCTGTCAAAATGGCGACAGCAAAGTAAAAGCAATCAAAATGCTGGATTATCTGGATGAATATACTGACTTTCATTTCAAAGAAGAGGAAAAGCTTCAGGAAAAATCCGGTTATCCAGAGCGTGAAAACCATCATGAAAAACATGAAGAGTTTAAAAAGACAATTCAGGAACTGCATGAATACCTTCAGGATTATGAAGGACCAACTGATCGGTTCAGTGAACTTGTACAGAAGAATGTGATTGACTGGCTGTTTGGACACATTAAAACATATGACCGCTCTGTAGCAGAATTTATCTTTATGAGAGAAAATCCAAAACGATACTAAAATAAAACAGGGAAGGTGTTCCCTCAGAGAATTCAGACAAAAGGGTGAATATTTCTATGATGGATAACCTTAGAGAATACTGTGTCAATGCTAAGAAGATTACAAATAAACAAGAACCCTATTTCACAGGCCCATTTGGGAATGATATTTTTCAATGTTCCCCTAGCTGCGAATAAAATATGTACATGTTTCTCATACAAATTCAGCTAAAAAATAATACCACACCTTTATTGGACTGGGGAAAGTATTGGGAAAAAGATGTAAGGATAATGGTGCCTATATCTGTACAGACTCATTACTCATTTATTGATGGAATTCATATTGGTGAGTTTGTAGATTCATTAGAAAAATATTTTGCAAGTTTTTAACAATCAAGTTCCAGTTTGTGGAATTGGAGTAGTGTAAAAACAAGTTCAAAATTTCAATTACATATTATAATTATGAAAAAGCAAAGGCTGAAACATTCCTTTGCTTTTTTCATGTCCAAATATATCAGAGAAAGGAGTTATGCCAATGGATTTTTCATGGGAGCTGTTATTTGAACTGCTGGGTAAGGTTGCAGATACAATCGGTAATGTTCTCGGCGGCACAAAGAAAGATTGAGAAAAACGAAAACAGGAGGTGATGAAAAATGGGAGAGGATGAAATTGTAAGGCTGTTCAATGCCAAGATCAAGCTGGAACGGAAGCAGTATAAGAAGCGAGTATTACAGTTAGCCCCAGAGAGGATTTACCAGAGGGCGTATCAGATCAACTGCCGGGAGAATATTGCAGAGACTTTGCTGGAAAAGAGCGGTGAGATGAAATCAGAGGTCCTGCGCTGTCTCCTGGTCCTGCCAAATGTGATCCAGTTCTTTTATGCCAGGTGGATGGGAAAAGGAGATTCTTTCCAGCTGGAACTGGAAAACAGCATGGATACCGGGATCAAGGAAATTGGTCTGCTCCTGGAGCAGGAAGAAACGGAGGCAGCATGAAGAAGAGAGTCATGTGTGTACATACGGAGCTGGTAAGAGAAAGCTCCGTATTATTCGAAGGGAAAGATGGAAACACAGGTATTACAACAACGGAGGAGGCTGCAGGTTTTGCAGCCTCTTTTTTCGGCAAGCAGGATAAGGAACTGCTCTATGTGTGCGCTGTGAATGGGGAACTGGAGCCTGTATTAATGGAACTGGTTGCGAAAGGCAGTAAAAATGTGTGCTATGCAGAACCGGTAGATATATTTAAGTCAGCAATCCTGGCGAATGCATACGGCATCTTCTGTTTTCATAACCACCCGGGAGGAAGGGCAAAAGCGAGTAAGGAAGATATAGACCTGACTGCAAGGCTGGAAGCCTGCGGTGTCATGCTGGGGATTCCGTTGCTGGACCATATTATTATCAGCAGCCAGGGAGAAGTTTACAGCATAAAAGAACAGGACGAGGAAAAGCTTAACGAAACCATGAACAGGATGTTTGATAAAAAGAACGAATAAAAATCAATGGAAAAAGGAGAATGAAATTATGGCTGCAGAAGTTGAAACAATGTTTTATACAAGAGAAAAACCATGGCACGGACTGGGAACCCTGGTGGCAGAAGCACCGGAATCAAGGGAAGCACTGCGGATTGCCGGGCTGAACTGGAAAGTCCTCCAGGAACCTGTCTATACGGAGAATGACGAGCTGATCCAGGGCTATAAGGCAAATGTAAGAGATTCTGACAGAAAGATATTAGGCGTGGTCACAGACCGCTACAAGGTCATCCAGAATGAGGAAGCCTTTGCATTTACAGATGCCCTGTTAGGAGAGGGCGTGCGCTACGAAACAGCAGGCTCCCTGCAGGAGGGGAGAAGGGTGTGGCTGCTTGCAAGACTTCCAAGGGAATATATCATTGCCGGCGAGCGTATCAGCCCATACATGGTATTTTCCAATACCCATGACGGTTCCGGTGCGGTGAAGACTGCGCTTACCCCTATCCGTGTAGTATGCAATAATACCCTGAATTTGGCTCTGCGCACAGCAAAGCGGAGCTGGTCTATGATCCACACAGGGGATATCAGCGGAAAGATTGAGGAAGCCAAGAACACCCTTTTCCTGGCTGATGAGTATATGTCTGCGCTTGGAAAAGAGTTTGAAAATTTAAGGAAAATTCAGCTGTCTGAAAAACAGGTCATGGATTACATTGAGATTCTGCTTCCGGTAGAAGAAAATTTTACCCCACAGCAGAAGCGTGGCATTGAAAGACTGAGGGAAGACATGAGAATGCGCTACTTTGACGCACCCGATCTGAAAGACGTAGGAAACAATGGCTACCGTTTTGTCAATGCAGTATCGGATTTTGCAACCCATTCTACCCCAAGAAGAAAGACTGCAAATTACAAAGAGAATATCTTTGCCAGAACCGCAGACGGAAATCCGCTGATCGACAGGGCATATCAGATGGTGCTGGCAGCATAAGGGAAAGCAGATGAAAATAATTCAGTCTGGCAGGAGGCAAGGATGAAGATTTTTGAGATCATAACAGGTATTTGTATCCTGGTATTTGATGTTTTGGTAGTTGTAAACCAGTTCAGGAAAGTAATAGATATTTTTACAGGGGAGAATGCAGAATGAAAAATATTATGATTCCGACAAAAGATTTAACAAGGGAAGAGTGGCTGGAACTTCGCAGAAATGGTATCGGAGGCTCTGATGCTTCAGTGGTGATGGGGAAGAATCCCTGGCGTTCCATCCAGCAGCTGTGGGAAGACAAGACTGGCAAAACACCGGTGCAGGAGAACTCCAATGAGTATACATACTGGGGCAATGTGATGGAGGGGATTATCCGTAAGGAATTTATGAACCGTACAGGTCTGAAGGTACGGCAGAAACATTTTATGATGTTCCATCCGCAGTTTTCATTCATGTTTGCGGATGTGGATGGAATTGTCACTGACGAGCAGGGGGAAAAATGTATTTTTGAAGCCAAGACTGTCAGTCAGTATCGGGAGGATGAATGGAAGAATGGAAAGATTCCTACAGAGTACATGATGCAGGTCCAGCATTACCTGGCAGTCTGCAATATGCAGAAAGCGTACATTGCGGCTCTGATCGGCGGCAACCATTTTATATATTATACGATCTTGCGTGATGAAGAGATGATTGCTGATCTGGTCTATGCAGAGAAAAAGTTCTGGGAATATAACGTAAAGTGCGATATCCGCCCGGAGATAGATGATTCTGAGGCAACGAAAGAGTTTCTGGACAGAAAGTATAAGGAATCCGTGAAGGACAGTGTCCCGCTTGACCGTTCCCTGGTGAAAGTCCTGGAGGAATATCAGGATGTAAGTGACCAGCTGAAGGATATGGAGAAGCGGAAAACAGGTCTCTCCAATCAGCTGAAAGCGGCTCTAGGGGAGCATGAAGAGGGAAAATTTGACAATGGGCAGATCGTACGCTGGAAACGGATTGAGAAGAATTTACTGGATTCTAAGAGGTTAAAAGCAGAGAAGCCGGAGATTTATAACCAGTATACCAGTGTAAATGCTTACCGTACCCTGTCCATTGCATCTTAAAGGGGGGCTGGTACTATGGCTGTGGAATCGAAGATAAGAAGCTTACATGCAGATGAAATCGAATGCAGGGTAGGTAGTATCGGTGAGAAAGGAATCTCGCTTCTGTTATATAAGAATGCAAGGGTAGACCAGGCAATCCTGGATGAAGCCTTTGGCATATATGGCTGGCAGAGAAGCCATATGATGATTGGAAATTCCCTGTACTGTACCGTGAGTATCTGGGACCCGGAGAAAAAGACCTGGATATCCAAGCAGGATGTGGGAACAACAGGGGATTTTGAAAAGGAGAAAAGTGCTGCTTCGGATTCGTTCAAAAGAGCATGCGTGAATCTGGGAATTGGAAGGGAGCTGTATACGGCTCCCTTCATTTTTATCCCAGCCAGTAAAGTGGTGGTTACAGAGAAAGACCAGAAGAAGGTTGTGAAAGATAGTTTTAGTGTAAGTGCAATCACTATTTCGACAGATAAGGTCATTACAGGGATTTCGGTTATCAATCAGAAGAAAGCGGAGGTTTTCAGATGGGGAAACTTAAACGCTGCAGAGAAGAATAATGGAGATGCAAACGAGGAATGGCAGGAACTGTACAGGGAGCTGGAAAGGACGAAGGTGCCAGAGGAACAGATTTTAAAGCGGTATGGTGTTAAGTCTCTTTCCGAACTGGATGAGGTATCAAGGAAAAGAGCACTGAATGGACTGAAACGAACAAAATCAGCCGCCTGATTATGGGCGGCTGATCGAGAAGCTGGAAATTGTAGATATGGGATGACGCAGCATTTAGTTATGTCAGACCCAAGAAAAAATGTACGGCAGTCAGAAGTACCGCTGCGGAGCTACAAAGAGTAAAAATAACGGAGGAATTGCAGATGGATTACATGGAATTTAAAAATCAGATGTTAGCAGAGATAGAGGAACGCCTTACTGAAAAAGAATATGCCTGTTATGAACCGGCAGATGGCAATATGCTGGAAGAAAGTCTGGTGATCCAGGAAGGAAACGAGCTGATAAGATTTGGTGCGACTACGACAAGCATGTACCGGGCTTATAAATCCGGTTACAGTATAAAGCAGATCGCAGAAGAAATCATAAGGGAAAAAGAGGCACATAAGGAAATCAAGGGGCTGGAAAAGATCAGAATGCTTGATGATTATGAGCGTGTGAAGGAAGACTTATATATTCGTATTGTCAGTACAAATAAAAAAGTGACAGTACTGGAACGAGGAATTTACAGAAAGATTGGGGATATCATTTTGGGGGTGTATCTGCGGATAAATGAGGATGATGGAAAACTGTACACAACACTGATAGACAATACTTATCTGGATAAGTGGGAGCTGTCAAAAGAAGACGTTTTGGAGCAGGCTATGGATAATACCGTGAAAATGGCACCGCCAAGATTTTATGACGGTATGCAGCTGAAGCTCTCTATCCTTACTGGCAGATATGGTGGAATTCCCATAAAAGAATTCAGTCCTACGGAGAATGAGAGAAGATATGGCTGTTTTCTAAGCACGGATAAAAAAACGAATGGTGCGACGGCTGTGTTCTATCCAGGGGTAGCAAGAAAGATATGTGAGGCGTATGGCACAGAAGCTGTTTATATTGTACCAACCAGTATCCATGAAGTAGCAATACACGACATCAGATACACGGAGGATGTGGAGATGCTGTCAAAGTGCCTGGAAGCTGTAACGGAGGACTCAACGCCAGAGGATGAAGTGGCAAGCAGCCATATTTTTATGTATGAGTTGAAAACAGATAAGATTACCGAGGTAATGTGATGGAATACGGTTATGCAAGAGTCAGTTCTACAGAGCAGAACCTTGACCGCCAGGTTCTTGCCCTGCAGGAATATGTAAAGCCAGAGAATATTGTAATGGACCGGCAGTCCGGGAAAAACTTAAACCGTCCTGGCTATAATGCCTTAAAAGGAATATTTGGTCTGCGCCCAGGGGATGTTTTATACATAGTGAGCCTGGACCGTCTCAGCAGGAACAAGGAAGACATCAAGAATGAGATCGCCTGGTTCAAGGCGCATAAGGTAAGGCTGATGATCTTAGACCTCCCAAGTTCCATGGTGCAGGTACCGGAGAACCAGGAATGGATTATTGATATGATACAGAATATCCTTATAGAAGTACTGGCTTCCATGGCAGAGCAGGAGCGACTGATGATCCGCAAGCGGCAGAGGGAAGGAATCGAAGCCGCAAAGAAGAAAGGCAGGCACCTGGGACGTCCTTATCTGAAAGTGCCCGATAATTTTGAAGAGGTGTATGCCGAGTGGAAGTCTGGAGCAATCACAGCCAGAGCAGCACAAAAGAAACTTGGAATGTCCAGTGCGAGTTTCTATCGTATGGTGAAAAAGCAGCAAGCGGCTGAATCAAAAGGTGTGTGATTTTTGCTACATGTATCAAATGTAGAAACCGAGATTTTGAGAGACCAGATAAGGGGGCTTATCTGGTCTCTCGTAAGGTAGAGGTTGTGAGTCTGTTTAAAAGTTAGACTTTAATTTGTGGTATTTGGAAAGTGCAAGTGCTAAATGTGAGGGAGAACCGAAAATGGATAATACTCCTGTCTGTGCAAGTTCATTATATGAATTTATATAACATTTGTTGAAGCTTTCCAAATCAAGGTGGAGTTGTTGAATAATCGGAAGAACATCGTTACCAGCTAATGTCTTTGCATAAAAATTGAGAGGAGGATTGTTCAAGGTCCCTGGGCTATTCACTTTCATAAAAACGGGAAATTTGTTCTTATTTTTTAAGTTATGCCAATCGTCAGTTAGTTTTTTTGTATATGCTGGAAAAAAATGTTTTATATCATATATAATGTCTTGTAAGAAAATTTTTTTTAAATGATAATGTTCTTTTAGCCTTGAATACTGTGAATCTAATTCGGAAATTAGCTTATCGGTGTAGGTAGTAAGCATATTATGAATAAGCTTAATATGCTCTGAACAAGCAATGGAATCTACATCACAATATTGTGAAAGTTCGTTAAATTCATTATTTAGTTCATTTTCTAGGTGTTTAGAGTTTTGTGCTACAAAATTTTTTTGATCGGAAAGGGATTGGTCAATGTAATTATATTTCTCTTGAAGAGAAAAGGAAGCGTGCGCCAAATACTTGATTAATTTTTTTAGATCTAAAAGTAATTCTCTATTCCATATATTAGTATTTTTTATGTAATTCTCTACAAGATGGAGTTCACGCTCTGTAAACCTACAAAAAGTTTCATGAGGATATAAATTCTTTATTTCTTCAGTTGATGAAGCGTCTGGGAAGTGCTTTATATGATTTTCTAATAAGGCATTAATATCAAGATAAATTTCGGGAGTAGCGTAATCGCTTATAAGGGTAGCTGTTAAGGTTTGAACTGATCTGTATAATAAAGTTTGATGGTAAGAGTTATCCTGTGCGTAGGTAGTATAAAGAAAATCTAGATTCTTGAAAAAAGGAGCAGCAAGGTATTTATCTGCCCAGCTGGTTAAAATGTCAATGAAAGTATCCTTGGAAAAGTGTATATGCATATCGGACTTTTGGTTATCAATAAAAAAATCGGTGTCAGAATCATCTGAAAAAATAATTTTTTTATTATTGGTATAGGTATCAGTGAGTTCTGCCAGAAATTTATTCATAGAAAAAGTGGAATCATGGAAGCATTGATAAACGGCATATACAATTGCAGAAAAAATGGGCATGAAATTTAAAGGGATTTTCCACGTAAAGTCGGTTGTAAGATAAGCGGCTTCGGTAAAATACGCGGTTGGGATAGAAAATGTAGTTTCATCAGATGCCTCTTTTTCAAAATAATCAGTAGATTTAGTTAAGGTTAAGATTTGGTGCGAACTAAAGTAATTGAGAACTAACCTTAAAACTGGAATAAATGTTTCGGGTACAACATAGTCGGATAAATACCAACTAATCATTGAATGAGTCTTAGATTCGCAATAGGTTGCTATATTAAGGGCTGGATTGTTTAAGCTATAAAAAGAGTGAAGATACAGTAAATGTTTAAATGATGAAAATGCTTTAGCAGCAGTTTGAGGAGAACAAGGCATTAGTTTTTTGTGGTAGTCGTTGATGGTTGATTCGTCAGTTATTATTGAAGAGTTTAAAAAACTTTTTTCAAATTTGTCTAAAGTCAAATCGTTCATAGATACCCCCCATAAAAATAAACTTTATGTTATTAGTATAAAATAAGCCCATTTTTTTGGCAATAGAAGAATAAAAAATGAGGAAAAACGTTCATTTTGCTATAAAAAATTGTTGGTATTGCAAAAACTTGGGCAATGTGATTGTAAAAAAATTAATATTATAGCATAAGTACAATGGAAATGCAAATTTAAATTAAGAGGTTTAGAAGTTTTTTTTTGAAATGGTATTGTGGATGACCTATTATAACTTACGAAGGAGAAATCCAAAGCGCTAAATCTTCTGGTGCCAGATTCTTAGCAGAAAGGATGGAGAAGGCTCAGAGCGGTTGCAAACGTTCTGAGTGTTAATTGAAATCCTAGGTGACTCTGAAAAAAGTAATCTATCGTTAATTGAGTACGGCTTAGTTAATGAGCTACAAATTTTTAGGAGGTATTTAAAATGGAAGGTAATAATGAAGTAAGGCGGTGTGGACTCTACAAAGAGAATGGAGAGACTCGGTATGGAGTTTTGGATTCCCATAATATAGAAAATGAATTAAAGTATGAGGACGTGAATACTCAAGTTAGCCAACAGCCTAGTGCACAATTGGAAGGGCAATCATATGGTATGTTACCTGTGGTTTCTGGAGGTATGCAGTTTGCTCCGCAATATGTTGATCAGTGGTATAAAGCTGGGTTCAGTACATGGGAACATAGCATCAATAAAGCCACGGACAGAGAATACCATAGAGAAATCAAGAACATGGACTTAGAGTTCAGAGAAAAGCAATGGGAGCAGGAAGACAACCGGGATCAGAGGAGACAGGAAGACGCGCTAGCAAGATGTGAAGTTGCTGAGATTGATGCAAATGGAGAAGTACATATAAAAACCGAGAATTTGACTATTGAGTCCAGCCCAAGAAGGGGAACTAATTTTAGGTGTGTAGATACGAAGATTTATGTTAATGCAGCTAATCCATATGAGAAGATTATGCGCCTGTCTTTGAAATTGACTACGGGGACAATCGGTACGGAAGAAACTGAGGTGTTCCTTGATTTGAGAAAGTGTGAGAAGGGCGGATATATTGATAAAAAATTAGAGGCGGCTGGTGCTGTTATATATGCAAAGTCGGAATCTAAGAAAAAAGAATATGCCAGAATGATCATTGCTTGTATTGTTCAGAACTGTACTCAGACAATAACAGCTCCAAAGAATCGCGGCTGGTATAGGGTTAAGGATACACTTAGATTTTATGATGAAGAAAATACATGGAAGGCGGTAGTGGAGTATGCAAAATAAATGGCTGATTGAGACAATTGCAGAATTGGCATTTGTGCAGGAACCCATAAGATTTTATGGCTATGGAATGGAAAAGGGAATCATTCTTATTGCAGATGATGATGAAAGTGCGTTGATTATTAAGTCTATGTTGGAGGCACACCTGGAGGCGGTTGGAGTAAAACTCAGAGGCAGGAATGAGAATCAACCTTTGAATTATCAAATGGGTGTGCATGTGTACAATAGACTTGATGATGAAAGGAAAACGTTGGATTTCCTGGAAGAGCAGAGGTTTCTTCCTATAGTTATTACTGGTGGCAAAATTCCTGAAGTACTGATAGGAAGAGGATATGCTTTTAGATGTACGATGAACGAGAAGGAATTTATGGAAGCTGGGAAGAAGTATGAGAAATTCACAGACTTTACGAAGCGAGAAGTTTGTGGAGTATGTGACTTAATAAAACGGATTAGAAAGTTTTCAGATATGTTGGAAGATCCGCAGAAAAAGTATCAGAAGTACCAGAAGATTGTTAAAAACCTTATAACGGTAGTTCTCATTTGGAAGGCAATTTATAGGGAACATGGAATTGCGGAAGAAGAAATAAGTGAAGAAATAGATTGGCTTAAGGGACAGATATGGAGCTCAATTGAAACGATGGATCGTCATGAAGGAATGTACGATGTTCAAGATGTTGTAAGAAAATGCTTTATGGACCAGGTCTCAAAAGGTGAAATTGAGATTCGCCCATTGTTAGGAAACTCTGCCGTTGACGAAATCAAGAATCATATTTTATATGATGATGATTTTTACTATGTGACAGATTCAACATTGAGAACGATATGTGCGCCACTTTTAGCAACGGTATCATTTGTTCAGCTGAAAAATGAGATGGTTAAATCGGGCATGGTTGACTGTAATGACGGAAACCTAAAAAATTTTACGAAAAAGAAGCTGATATGGCGTTCTTACGGTTGGCAGGAGCGTGTCCGCCTTATATGGATAAAGAAGGAGACGTTAATGACAGATGAAGGACTCTTACTGGAAGATATTGGGGAGGATACAAAATGTTAAAAGTTGGTAGTTTACAGAATGGAACTGATGTGTTTCTTTCCGATAAGTCCCCGAACCGACATATTTCGGTTCTGGGAATAAGCGGATCAGGAAAAACGGTACGGCTTAGAGAGTTGATAAGAAATGTTGTTGAGAATGGAGAAACAGCACTGATATTTGATATTAACGGAACAGACTACAAAGACTGTATCGACAGAGTGAATGTGATTTCTGCCAGAGAGGATGGATTCAACACCAATTTGCTAGAGGTTGGTTCTGACGATGCGGAGAGTGAAATCTGTCATGTTATGAGCATTGTCCAAGTGCTATGCAGAGCATATGGCTTGGGCTGCAAACAGGAGGAAGCGCTGAGAAACGCCATTTTATATGCGGTTCATCATAAAAAAGAGGATGAATCCGAGCTGGTAGCAATAAAAACAGGGTTGCAGATACAAGAGACAACAGTAGCACAGGCGGTAGAAAGCCGCCTGTGGGAGTTTCTCAACATGGACATTGCACGAAAAAATTCATTGGAGCTAAAGAAGGGCTACGCCAATGTGATTTCGATGGAAGGTTTAAGCGCTAAATTGCAGAGAGTGTGGATAGAATTACTACTTGCATTACTCTGGAGAGGGTTACGTACAAGAAAGCTGATTACTAAAGGCCTATGGATTTTTATAGATGAGTTCCAGAATCTTTCTTTGAAAGAGAATTCCGTTCTGTTAGAAATGCTGTGTGAAGCAAGAAAGTATCATGTGAATATTGTGCTGGCTACTCAGTCAATCGCTGGATACAGAAACGATATCAAAGCAGCACTGGATAAAACGGCAGTCCATTTGTATTTCCAGCAGGAGCTAACGGATGCAAAGAAAGTGGCTTCTCTAATAGATGTAAACAAGAAGGGACTATGGGAAAGCAAGCTGAAATCCCTTCAGATTGGAGAGTCTGTTGCAGTAGGATGTTTCCAAGTGAGAGGGAAGACAATTTCGCACCCCATCATTATTAAGTCAGATTTTAAAACAGTTGAGAATTAAGAAAGGACAGGGTAGTTGCTATGAAGAAATCAGACAAAAAGAAGCTTAAAAAGTACATTGACAAAGCACTGGAAAAAGATCGTGAACAGATGGTATACAGTATAATAGAATATTTTGCGGCACAGCAGATAGAAGTATGCAAAGAACCTATAGTATGTGAGAAGCCTGTTACGATAGGTACTTCTCCAAAGAGCGGGCAGCCTGTCAGACGAAAGAAAAAATTTGAAATAGATGATGAAATGCAAAAGGTATTGGATCAGTTTTAAACAAAAAGGACTTAAAGTCTCTAATTGAAAACTCGTAAACTGGATGCAAGAGAGGAGAACCTACCTATGAAAAATGAAGTTGATATTTCCAAGAAATGTTTGCTGACACTGGAAGAAGCTGCTGGTTATACAGGCATTGGAGTGAACAAGTTGCGAGATATGAGTAATGACGAGCGGTGCACCTGGGTTCTTTGGAACGGTGCGCGCAGGATGATTAAGCGAACCAAGCTGGAAGCCTATCTGGATTCAGCATATTCAATCTAAAGAGAAATCCACTGGAACTGTAGGTACTGTTGTCCTACAGTTCCGTCTATGAAAGGGGAAATTTTATATGGCAAAAAGATATGATTCAAGACATCGTTTACTTCGTACTGGCGAATCTGAGAGAGCAGATGGATATTATACATACCGTTGGACGTCGAGATCAGGAAAAAGAAATTCGGTAACAGCGGGCACGCTGGAAGAGCTTCGCGAAAAAGAAGATGAAATTCAAAGAGATGTGTCTGATGGAATACGTGCTGACGCTAAGAATGTGACACTTAACACACTGTATGATTTATGGAAAGAACTGAAGGTGAACCTTAAGCATAATACGTTTTCAAATTATTGCTATATGTATGACCAGTTTGTTGCTGATAACATTGGAATGCTGCCGGTTACAAAGCTGAAACGTTCTGATATAAAGGCATTTTATAACATGCTAGCAGATACAAGGGGCCTGAAGATTGCGACAATAGATAATATTCATACAGTGATACATCAGATTCTGCAGCTTGCTGTTGAAGACAATTACATAAG
>NZ_JBDGDM010000070.1:0-17392 GCF_040908885.1 Ruminococcus sp. RTP21358st1_G6_RTP21358_211008 | reverse complement strand
CCTATATTTTAACACAATGAAAGGAACCTGCGAACAGATTCCTTTCCATTTTTTTCTTAAGTTTATGATGTTGAGCTGAACTGGTGGCTTCTGATGAGTCAATGCTTAAAATGAGAGAGCAGTTTTTTTAATACACCTGACCGTTTAGAGGTACTATCTGTGGCGGGGGCTTCCTGTATACGGTGGCGGAAGTCAGCCGGGGTGGTGCACTGGGGCATGATTAGTCTGGCTTGTTTTTTGAATTGGGTAATATTGTTATAATTTTTTGTAAGGCTCTCAAATTCTGGAAGAAAAGTGAGATAATCGTAGTACCACTTGAAAGAAGGCGGGAATGCTTCAAGAGGCGAAATATCAAGCTTCTGCGCAAACGCCTGGGTCTGCGCAGTAATCTCTTCTGAAATTTCCGGAATTTTCTTGTATTTGCGATACCAGATAAAAATGTCAATCAGCTCACGCTCCATTACGATGGCCAGCTCGCGGCCCTGAATATTGTATTTGGTACATTGGTTCATGATCAATTGCCAGGAATCAAATTCACAATGGAAGTTTCTGGCACGGTTTCCTACAAGGGATGCGCTGTTATTCACACGGTAACGGACAATCTGCTCGTGAGTGAGCCAGATCCTGTTGGCAGTGAATACGGCTTCGCTGTAGAAGGAGCGGTCGTTGACACAGATCAGATTGTTAAAGCGAAGCCCCTTTTCCAAAATGAATTTTCGTTTGTAAATGGCATTCCATGGAACTACACTGATGTGGCTGAAAATTTCGGGAGCCTGGTGGAAATTCAGAACCTTATCGAAGCACTCAGCGGGCACATCAGACAGTGCAAAAAGCGGGGTATCGGAAAGCTCGCCGGTCTCATTGTCAAAGCAGACGGCGCAGCCCTTTACCATGTCGGCACCCGCCTGTTCAGCAATGGACAGGTATTTCTGGTAGGCACCTTTTTCTACAAGGTCATCTGCATCAAGAAAGTGAAGGTAATCACCATGGGCTTCTTCGATTCCCTTATTTCGACAGGCTCCTGCAAACCGGGTCTTTTCGTTGAGGAAAAGGCGGATGCGGGAGTCTTTTTGCTGGTAATCTTTTATGAGGGCAACAGAAGCGTCGGTGGATGCGTCATCCACACAGATCACCTCCAGCTCCTCTGGATTTCCCAGATCCTGCTGCAATACACTGTCCAAAGTGGCTGTGATGTATTTCTCAGCATTGTGAACCGGGATGATAGTGGTTAATTTCATAGGTAAATCCTTTCGTAAGGAATGGGTTATAAAAAAGCATTCCCACAAATTGTGACGTACATCTTGCAGAAAGCCTTTTTCAAACACGCTCTAGAGCATTCCCTTATCTTTATTTTTGCCAGAGCTTTGCGTCAGCTTCAATCCGGTAAGCTCGGCAGGCAATTCCAGACTTCCTGTATCCTTTAACATTCTGCAAAGAAATGCAATCTGGTGCCTGTAAGGTCTTGAGGTACTGTAGCGCTCTGGGTTAAAGGTGTCAAAAGTATAGGACGCTTTTGGCGCAGCAGCCAGAAGCGTAGCAACCGTTTTTATACTATCTGTGGAAGTGATTACGACTTCATCGAATCTTGTCTCTCCCATGCACTTCTTATATTCTTCCTTCCCCAAGTCCAAAATATGGGATAAGGGATAAAATGAGAAAAGTCCCATCCGGCTGGTGAGCACACTTGCCAGCTTCCAGCGGTTACCTTTCTCGGGATCCGGCTTCAATGGCAGGCTGGAACAGTCAGGTGATAACTGTGCCAGATATTTGGCAGAGTCTGTATTGCGGAAATCATTGTATGCAAGCCAGAATTCTTTTTCCGGTGCCTGTGCTGCCAGGGCATTAAAATCCCGAACCAGATTCTGGGAAAGCTTCCGCCCTGTAAAGAACAGGACGCGTGTGCGCGGTGCCGGTACATCATCGGAAGAAGCTGGAGCATAATAGGGCAGCGGTCGTCCGTTTAAGAGAGAATCTGCAATATCTGTGAGAAGATATTGTGGGGATTCCTCGAAAGTAGTGGCTTCTCCGGAGGAATTCTTTGTGGTCTGTAAATCATGATTGTTTTCCATTTGCAGAGAGCTTTTTTTCGAAGAATTCCAATCGTATTCCTGGGAATCGAACCCATGACCTGTATTGGAAGTAAACTGGTCGACAGGTTCAAAATGCAAAGCTTCATTTGCGGGCATCTTCTCAGAAATCAGTTCTAACTGCCTGATATATCGTACTAACTCCGGCACATTATCAAATGCAGGATATTCCGGGTGAAATACATCGCAAAGTGTGGAGTGCAGATTGCAGGAATGATTTTTTAAACAGGCTCCAGAGCTCTCGGGCAGACAGGAAGTGGTTTCCTGCAGGACAGGAGCAGCTGGTACAGTCTGATGGTCACTGGTTGCATTTTCGTGTCGAAGAAATGTACCGCACAGAAATCGTAGAATCTGTGTGCCTGTGGTGAATCTGGCAGAAAGTGCATTGTGATAATCCGATATAAAAATATCACACGCCGCAGCGAAATCCGGTACATCGAAATCTTTTGGCATTTCTTTTATATGTCTAAATTCAGAAAAATCAATTTCCCTTTCATGGTCCAGATGCAGATACAAAACCTGATGATCGGAAAGTTCACAGTCAAATATGTAGAGGGCTGCCATGAAATTCCGGAATGCCTGCTCAGTGTCTGCAATATAGGACCCTGGAAGCAGCGGTGCATACAAAATAGTCTGCATGGAATCCATCTGCAAGCTGCGGCGGAGCTTTTCCCTGTGTGATTCATTGGGAATCACCGGAATGTGGGTGGAAGAACCGATAATGTAAGGCGTTTTGCAGATATTAGCTGTCATACATTCCTGCAGGTAAATATCCCGGTTCTGTACATTGTTAAAATACAGGCAGTCTGCCATAAACATAGTATGCTGCCAAAGCCCTGTATCAGCGGTGGAATCCGGTGTGTTCAGAACGGTTTCCGGATACAGATTGTGTCCGCAGTAAAGCAACACAAACTGCCCCTCTTCCTTCCGGAAATAGTAGGGCAAAGGTCCGTCTGTGATCACGTAGCCGGAGAGTGCAAGTGCCTTGCCGTATTCTTCGCTGTCCGGGCACACCAGAGTAATATTCTCAGACAGAGCTGTGCTGTCGGAAAGATAGCGGTTCAGAAGAGCCTGGAACAAGGCATGCTTCTCCTGAGTCAGGGAGACAATGATCTGGTGTTCTCCAAAATTCCTCAGAAGATGCACAAGCAATTTCAATATCCAGGTAGGAATTTCTTTTCCACGGCTGGCTTCCAGAAGAATCTGCTCCGGATCAGGAGCAAGGCTTCCGGTATAGGCAAAGCCATAAAACTGAGAGGAAGTTTTTTCCCGGTGGATCATCTCAGCAGGCTGATAGCTGGGAGATGTTTTGTGAGAAAGCTTGTAATCCTTTATCCAGGCTTTCTGCTGCTGTACGGTCATTCCGTTGCAGGCTTCTACGAAAGAGATCATTTCCTGTCTGGAACCATAAAGACAGAGCAGTCGCCCAATATGTGGCGGAAGTGAATATCGGACATAATGATTGTTCTCCCAGTCTGGAATATTGGATTCCATATAATCGAAAAGCTCATTGATCAATTGCAGCTTCAGTTCTTTCTGGTCAGTCTCATAGTTGGTGAGAAGCTTCCAGAAACGGTAGAAAAAATGGCGCACAGCAATGAAATCCAGCTCTGTCTGATATTGCTCAAACAGCCCCAGCTTCTCCATTTCTTCCTTCATAAAAATAATGGCATTCCGGATGTGAAGGGTGGAAGGCGTGAGACGGCTGAGGAATCCTACATTTTTTCTGTAATTATAGAAGCACTGATCCACGTATCCGATGGAACGGGCTTTCACAGCCAGAAGATAGGCCACCGGAAGATCTTCAAACCGGATTCCTTCCGGGAAACAAAGTCCGTTAAACAGATCTCTGTGAATGAACTTGATCCATGGGTATGGAGAAATCGCAGGTAATTCATAAGGCTTGTCTGCAACGCGGAAGTTCTGATTATGGCAGGATGCAATGTATTCCTTACGGACTCCGGTCTCAGAGTCTACATTATAGTAACGGAAAAGAACCAGGTCGTTTCCGTCAGCGGTAGCTTTTTCATAAAGAAGTCTGCAGGCGTCAGGCTCTACGAAGTCATCGCTGTCTACAAACCAGACATATTCTCCATGGGAATGGGCAAAACCGTAATTTCGTGCCCTGCTGACGCCGTGGTTCTCTGTGGAAAATATAAAAAGCTTCTCCGGATTTAACGACTGATAAGCCTGCAGAATCTGCAGGCTTCCATCTGTACTGCCATCATTGACAGCTACGATCTCTATTTCCTCAAGTGTCTGTGCCAATAAGCTGTCCAGGCACGCGCTCAGGTATTTTTCCACGTTATACACCGGTAAAATGATGCTGACTTTAAAAGACTTCATCAAAAACTCTCTACCCCATTCCTAATTCCGATATTTCAAGTCAAAATTGCAGTTATTTCGTCAATCTTTTACCTATAATAGTACCAGTTCGACAGGGGGATTTCAAGGGGAAAAGGAAGGGAGTGAACAGTAATTTATTTGTTACTGTTCACTCCGTTCACAGTAACGCGCTTCGCGATGCACAGAAATCATGCATTCGCATGATTTCGCGCCGCAATTCTCGGGTTTTCTGTGAACTTTGTTCACAAAAAACGCCTCGCGGAACGTTACCAGTGAACAGTAACATTTATTTTCTGTTTATTTCGTTCTCACCAAATGAACACATTTATATAGTACCATGGGAAACGAGAAGGAGGGTTTTTACTTATGACTGACAAGGAGTATTATGAGCTTATTCAGCCGTATGAGGATGCGATGAAGCTATTGCTGACACGTCTGGAAGTGCTGAACCACTCTATTTATAAAACAAAGACGGGGAAACCCGTTCATAACATACAGTACCGGATCAAAAAGAAGGACAGCATTGAGGAAAAACTGGTGCGTCATGGCTTCGAGCCAACCTTGGAAAATGCCAAGGATCAGTTGCAGGATATTGCGGGGGTGCGTATTATCTGCTATTTTGTTGGGGATGTGAATAATCTGGTAAACATGTTAAAGAAGCAGCCCGACCTTATTTTCATCCGTGAGAGAAACTATATTGAGAACCCCAAGCCCAACGGTTATCGCAGCCATCATGTCATTCTCGGCGTAAATGTCTGCTGTCTGGATGCAAACGAATACTATCCGGTAGAAATCCAGCTGCGAACCATCTCCATGGACTTCTGGGCCGCCATGGAACACCGCGTCTCCTACAAGAAACAATACGACAACAAAGAACAACGTGTGGCCGAACTCCTTCAATACTCCAATATACTGGAAAAGATGGAAAAGGAGTTTGAGAAATATAATGATCATCCGGTTGAAATGTGAGTAGCAATCTGATAAAATAAAGAAAACATTTGTTCGAAGGAGGCTATAAACATGGTGTTTGTAAATGAAGCATGGAACGGAACTGGTGAAATTGTAGTTTACAGTAACTATCATAAATATTGGCTGGACAGAGAACGAAAGATAAAGAATCCATTGTTTGATGTGTTTAGCGGGAAAATATTGGATTTGAAGGATAAGAAACCATCGGCGATTAAATATTTTTACAATTTACTGGATTGTGAGATATGCCCCGGAGTAACTATTTGTGTGGTACCTTCCAGTAATGCGGAAAAAAAGAGAATCCGGAATTGGAAAACTAGGAGAAATGCTTGCTGCCAATGGAAGGGATAATAAAGTATATTTTTTAAGAAGAAGCCATTCAATCAACAAGCTTGCAACAGGAGGAAGCAGGAATCTGTCAGTTCATATGCAGTCTATTGATACGGTAGAGGATATAGACATAAGCGCAGACATTGTATTATTGATGGATGACGTAACTACAACTGGAAACTCTCTGTATGTCTGCAAAGAAATTTTATTAAATCGTGGAGCCGCTAATGTAGAAATGTTTGCATTGGGTAAGGCAATATAAAATGGAAAAGCTTATGGAAGAAAAGAAAACAACACTATGGCAGGAAATAAAAATCTGTCGAGTTGATGAAACAAATTATCCACATGATTTGAAAAAAATAAAAGACCGGCCAGAGGTTTTGTACTATAGAGGAAATATTGATATTTTGAATGAGCATAAAAGTATTGCGGTTGTAGGATCACGTAAGATATCGGCTGTAGGTGCTAAGTTGGCTTATAATGCGGGCAGTATTATAGGCAAAAATGGTTTTAATCTTGTAAATGGTCTTGCACTTGGCTGTGATGCAGAAGCTCTAAAGGGGGCTCTGGCAGCAGGGGGGAAATGCGCAGTGGTTCTTCCTTGCGGAATAAATGAAATATATCCGAAATCTAATCAATGGATTGCAGAAGAAGTTTTAAAGCAGGGCGGATGTCTTATTAGCGAATATCCCGAAGGAACAAGACCTGAGAAATATCGTTTCGTGCAGCGCGACCGACTTCAAAGTGGCATGTCTCAGGGGGTTCTGGTAGTAGAAGCTATGGAAAAAAGTGGTACTATGCATACTGCAGAGTATGCAAAAAAACAGAATCGCCGCCTGGCTTGTTATTATCACGGTTTGTTGAAATATTCTACAGGAAATAATGTTTTGGAGAATTTATATCAGGCAGCAGTGATTAAAACCAATGAGGATTTAGAGAACTATTTATGTGAAATTGCAGATATAGAAGAATATACGCAATTGAGTTTTGATTTTGTATAACTATTTCCCCACGAGAAACAGAAAAGCAGCATTGTTTCTCGTGGGAATTTTTATGTTCTGTTTTAGTACAAATTTTATTGAAAAATATTCTACATCATTTCTACTTTTTTATCTTATTTTTTGTACGGAATAAATGGCAAAAATGCCGTAGTTCGCATACTCTTTTCATATTCTAACAGTTGCGAAAGACCCTGACTTTTGCAGCTAAATGGATATAAAACACCCGTCAAACCCAGTAAATACAGGGCTTGGCGGGCTTTCTGCTTTGTCAGATTTTCATGGTGTTTTTTCTATTTTTGGGTCTTTGCTAAAACTTTTTTTATTTCCCCTAGCGTACGGATACGTTTTCCAAAATCAATATCTGTAACTCTTTCGATATCTTTTAAAACTTCATCGTAATAATCAAACAGATAATAGTTTTGCTGGATTAGGCTGCATTTGGCTTTTGACAGAGATTCCAAAATAGTTCCGATGCTGTATTTTCGCTCCAGTTTATTTTCCAGTATTCTAGCGATTGTCAAAGCTACAAAACAGGTAAGGAAATGTGCTTCGATATGTTCTTTTGTCCAGACATACACGGGTCTGGCTTCCAGTTCACTTTTGGTTACTTTAAAAGATTCCTCAATTCTCCATAAACCTCGGTACATATCGATAATCTCGTCGTCAGATGTCTCCATTTCGCTGGTTAAGAGCATGTAGTAACCATCCAGTGATTCTTCCTCCCGGATTTTGTCCTCATCAATGTCCAGCCCAGAAGAGGCGGTAAGGATTTCTCCGGTTTCTTTGTCATAGTCTATTTTTTGACATATTTTGCAGCACCATAAGACGTGGCTCTTATATAATTCCCTGGATTTTTTGCCAGGTCTCTTGCTTTTGTCAGTGCAGCTTCACGCTCTGCTTTTGCTCGTTTGGCATATTTTTCACTCCAGAAGACAACCTGTTTCTCATTTACCTGCTTTTTTATTTTTTTGCCCGAAACAGAGGATACTTGGATTGTTCTTGGAGACTTGCGGGATTTCCGCTTGTATTCTGTACCAAGCCATTCATAACCTTCCTGTTCCAGAACATAGTCCTTGATGCTTTTTTCTGCGCCCCGGATGGACATACTGAAAACATATCCGTCATGAGTGGGCGTGTTGATCGTGTACCAGATGTTATCACCTGTTGTCATTCCTTTGTCAGCAACGGAAATGACTCTGCCAAGATCAAACTGCTTTTTGATGCGTCCAAAGTTAGGTCTGTAGGTCAGACAGTCATTGGTATTTCCGGGAAAAAGTTCATAAGTAATAGGAATTCCCTGATTATCCATGAAAAGTCCCATCTGCACAATTGGATTTGGACGATGTTCTTTTGAAACTCCTTTACGGAGAAAATCGGTTTGCTCATCTGTCTCAAAATAGTAGTTTGTAACATCATAATAGATGAGGCTGGTATCCCTGCCATAATTCTCTTTGATATGGTCATTTAGCCAGATCTGCAAGTTTTCTTTATGTTTGTCAAGGAAAGACAGACAGCGGTAAACATCGTCTAAAGAGTAGTCTGTTTTCTCAAAGAAATGTTCCCGATCATCATAGGAAGATTTCTTTGAAGCAGGGAAAAGAAGTCTGGAATAGACCAGCATCTTCATGATGGTATTGGCATCATACTGTTCTTTTGAGCGGCGCTGCCGGTTCGTTAGGAAAGTATGGAGACCGAGCTCATGGTAGATCTGGCTCAGTGCAGCATAGCCAAAGTTTTTTCTCAGCTTGTCACCTAAACAAAGGCGATCAGAATCGTAAAAAGTAAAGTGGATGGGAGCCTGTCTGGCTGCTTTTTCAGCTTTTAGCGGCTCGACTCTTTTTTGAAAGTGAGCAATAGGGTCATCATATTTTTTTTCTAATTCGTCTAGCCGGCCAATAGATTCTACTGTTTTCTGGCGGGAGCATTTCTTAGCTTTATCGTAATAGGTGTCAACAATGGAAAGGCGAATCCGACCATTCAGGTTTGGTGTTTTTTTGAGGTACATAGCAAGCACTCCGTTTCGTATAATATTTATTGCACCACAAAACGATACAAAACGCTAGTAAAATATGACGAAATTTAAAAATAAAAAAAGCCTGAAAGCAAGGAAACAAAAGGCTTTCAAGCGATAAGTGAGCATATGTTACTGCAAAACTGTGGTGCATGGCGAATCTCGTTGGGCTGCGGTTTCGGTCGTTCGCATCCTTCAAAATGAAAAGTACAAGGGAGATCTGCTTATGCAGAAGTATTATATCCGGGATTTTCTTACGAAAGAGCTGGAAAAGAACGATGGAAAACTGACACAGTATTATGTGGAAAATGATCATGAAGCAATCATAGAGCGGGAAATATGGGACGCGGCACAGCTGGAAATCAACAGAATCAAAGAGTTTAAACGGAATCATCAGATCCGGGAATTGGGAAGCAGCAGTCTGGAACCTTTTTATGGAAAAATTTTTTGTGGGTGCTGTGGCGGAAGGATGGTGAAGAAGAGTAGAAAAAGTGTGTGGCGTTGCATAAATTCCGGCAAAGAAAAGGGTGGATTTTGTAAAGCCAAGCCTGTTGAGGGGCATAAGATGGAAGAATACGTAAGCGCTGCCTGGGCACAGCTGGTATCCCAGAGAGAAAATCTTCTGTCAGGTTGGGAGAAAGATATTGCTCAGGGAAATGCCCTGGAGCGCTTACGCGCAGCACAGATGAAAGAGCTGACCGAAAAGTATCCTGACTGGTTCCAGGTGGCGAAGAATACGAGAATGGTGATCGGGGAAATTATAATTGGGGGTGATAAGGGGTGTGAGATTTTGTTTATGGATGGCGTAAGGCTGGTGACGGATTAGAGCGTGTTTGAAAAATCATTCCCGTTACCAGGGGAATAGGCTGTGAAGAAAGAAAGCAAAAGAATTTAGCAGACTTTCGAAAAATACTTGTAAATCAAGAACTTCAATGTTATTATGATAAAAAGCATATTTCTCATATAGTTCAAGGCATATCCGCCATCTGATTTATCTAATCACACATCAGAAATCCATGCTTTTTACCCATTAACGAAGAAGAGCAGGAGTTCTGAATGAAAGGTATGTATGCTTAGCTTGTCTTTTCTGACTCCTGCAAAGAAAAGGAGGACCAGCCTATGGTAAACAGAAACTACAAGGTCACGATATTCCGGATGCTATGAAGGCAGTAACAGGGAATTGATGGAACAGTGCCAGATACTAAGGGAATATGCAATATATGTAGCGCGGGTTCGTAAATATGCAAAATATATGCAACTGGAAACAGCTGTAAAAAAAGCTGTAGATGAATGTATTCAGGAGGAAATTCTGGAAGAATTTCTTCGGAAAAATAGAGCGGAGGTTATCGCAGTGAGTATATTTGAATATGACAAAGAAGAGGAAGAACGTAAACTGAGAAAAGCTGAGTTTGAGGCTGGTGAGCAAAGCGGAATACAAAAAGGAATACAAAAAGGAATACAAGAGGGAATACAGGAAGGAAAGGAATTGAAAACAAAAGAAATTGTCAATTCGTTACTTCAGGATGGAATGGGCATTGAAAAGATTGCGGCTTTACTGAAAATTAGCAAAGAACATGTTTTGGAATTAGCAGGAAGGAGCAAAAATTTATGAAAAAGAATTACCACCTCCACCGGCTGATTCGTTTTTGCCTGATGATTTCCCTGCTTCTGCTGTGCAGTACAAGCCAGGTATTTGCTGCAGCAAAGGTAAATGTGAAAAACACCAAAATCAAATTATCAGCCACCAAACTCACCTACAATCAAAAAGTCCAGCGCCCGAAGGTAAGCGTCACCTATAAGGGCAAAGCCCTGAAAGAGAAGAAAAACTATGTTCTGAAGTATTCCAAGGGCTGCAAAAAGGTAGGCACCTATACGGTTCAGATTATTGGAAAAGGTGCTTATACCGGCAAAGTGAAAAAGCAGTTTACCATTTTGCCTCCAAAGACCCAGGTAATGGGTGGTTATGTTGGAAAAAAGACTGCCAGTGTGGTAATAAAAAGGCAAACCGCTCAGACCAGCGGTTACCAGCTGCGCTATGCCACAAATTCCAAATTAAAAAATGCGAAAACCATAACAGTCAAAGGAAACAAAAACAACACCGTTTCCCTCAATGGACTGAAAGCCGGAACTACATATTATATGCAAGCCCGTACCTACATGGCCATTAAAGGAAAGAAATATTATTCCAAATGGTCTTCCACAGAACATTGCAAAACAAGCGGAAAGTCAAAAGAAAATACTTCAAATACAACACCTACCCCTAAGCCGGTTCCGAAATTAACGCTCGAAGAGGGGAAAGCAAATATAACCCTGGAAAGCGGAAGGTATTATGAGATTGAAACTTCAAATGGAATCAAAGACATTAATATTTCTGATCCGGCTGTTGTATATTCCACAGATGAAGCTGAAGGCGGAAACAGCCACTTATTTGCGACGCTTGAGCCTGGGAAATGCGTGATTACCATCACGGATATTTATGGACAAAAAATTACTTCCACGGTTTCAGTTACCCAGAAGCTATACAATCCGCATACTGAGACTTCTTATGTAGTGACATCTGAAACAGTTGACAGCACCCTTCCTGTTCCAGCCATCAAGTCAATAGATTATGGTGACGGATGGGTGGATTTGAACTGCCCGGGAACTTTTTCCCAGTCAGATCCTTATGTTGGTTACGAAGGTTATCTTTCTTACAATGATAAGTTTGCATACAGTGTTCAGGATATGCGAACAATCGGTGAAGATGACGGGATAGGAAGTGTGAGTTTCTATTATTTAGACTCAGGCCGCAGTTATTATGCAAAAGTACGTTCTTACACCATCCGCAATAATGTAAAAGTCGTTGGACCGTGGAGCGAAATCCGTAAAGTAGATTTGCCAATATATGATACGAAAGGCACAACACCTGCTAAATATACCTATGAAATTTATGGTTTGGACAAGCAGAAAGCAGATATTTACACACAGTGTATCAAACCTCTTTTTATAAAAACAGACAATCAGGATCTGAATTCTTTTAGACTGATCTGTGATGGAGAAAGCCCTTTGATAAATGTGTATTCAGGTGGAACAACGCACATATATGATGATATTCCTTATGAAAATGGCGATTCCGAGACAACTTCCCTGAAAAAAGTAAAAGGCGGTTATATCGGATATGTATATTTTGAAAAAGCAGGAACTTACAATATCGAATTCCGGGAATACTCCATGTCTGGTTATACGGTTGCAAAAACAGTGGCTTTAAATGTTATGGATTATGACCAGGCTGAGAAAGCATGGATGACTGACATTATCAATAAAGTTACAACTTCCGGTATGACTCCATTTGAAAAAATGGACGCTGTAAGTGATTATCTCACAGAGCCAGGTCGCTTCAAATATGTAACGGTACATGGAAATTATCTGGTATCTCTGGCAGCAGAGCCTAATACTCCATTTTTTGTATCTTATCGTTGGGATTCCTGCACATCACCGGCAGCCCTTTGTGAATTTGCAAAGTTAATCGGTGGGTTTGATGATATTCACAATTGTTATGGTGATTATCAGAGAGGCACTGAGGAATGGTCTCGCTGGCATTATGTGGCTAAACTTACGATAGGAAGCGAAACACGAAATTACGCCGTATGCCCGATGAGCCCAACAGGTGAAGTCGGCGAAACACAGATGATCGACTTGACAGACCTTAGTAATATGAGGAAATTTGGGTGATTTCAATTTAAATAATCCTTTTTACCGGGCAGGCCAGAAGGCATTTCTGGCCTGCTTTTCTGCACAATTCTTACGAAAATCATATACATAATCCTCAATTTTTCTGATTGACATTGCCCTTCATTAAGTCGTATACTTAATTTACTTTTACAAAAGAAAAATCTAAATCTGACCATTCGGTCAGGTAATTCCATTTCGTTATGAATATTTTGCGTGGGTATGAAATAGTTGTTGTAAAGTTATATTTTTGTATACTAATACTTGAAAAATACAAAATATATGTATATACTAATGATAGTACAAAATGTTCGTTCTTGTATTGTACACATGACTTTACATAACTTTTTCATACAAAGAAAGGAGTGTGCATGCGGGAAAAGAACGCCACATCAATTGAGTACTTTAAAGATCCACGGCGGATAGTTGATCTTCTGAATGGAATTGTTTTTCATGGCAGGCAGCCTTTAAAATGGATGATCTGACCGGAGCAAATGATTTTCCAGAAGAACTGCAGAAATTATTTTTCGAGACACCAATGCTGCTTTTTGAAGTGTATTATTTCAAAAATATACACTGGTTCCAGACCGATTTACAACAGGTTTGTGGATTTTTGCAAAGAACGAATGACAAAACGGCTTTACGGGAGTATGTAAAGGCAAATGAAGAGGTTTTCTCCAAACTAGAAGAAGACACATTTGACCTACTTACTGTAATGTCGGGAATTAGGGCCATGAAACTTATAAAGAGAGATGTTGAAACGGTGGGAGGTGAATTTGATATGTGCAAGGCGTTTGATGATATGATGAGAGACAGCAAACAGGAAGGTATTCGTGAGGGCAGACGTGAGGGCGAACGTAAGACAGAAGAACGAATGAATGAATTAATTCAAAAGTTAGTCTCTGCTGGGCGTATTAATGATTTATTGCAGGCAAGTAATAATAAAAAGTATCGAAAAAAACTGATGGCGGAGTTGGGAATTGCATAAGGGTAAAATTGGGTGGCAGCCTTTGATAGCAGCCACCCAATTTAATTCCAGAAGAATTACAATTCTTTGGGTAAATATAGTTCAACCTCAGTATTTTCATTTATTACATTGTACTTCACGAGCTTATATGTTACTCTATTCTAAGAATCGCAATTGTATTTGACTAATTCAGGCATATACAGTACTGTCACCGATAGGAGACATGTTCGTTTATGGAGCAAAGGAACTACGAAGAAAAAAAGAAAAGGTTTTACACTGGCAGAGCTTCTCATTGTTGTTGCCATAATAGCAGTATTGGTGGCAATAGGTATTCCCATATTTACCAGTCAGCTTGAAAAAAGCCGAGAAGCAACCGATGCCGCAAATATAAGGGTACAGTATGCACAGGTTATGGCTGAAGCAATTACAGTCGATGGAAATGTAAATATAGATGGAAAAGATTTTGAAAAAATCAATCTTAGGCAAAAACAGCCAGACTGGCAAACTGAGACAATCCCCAATAGTCTGGGAAATTTTTCTGTTATTGAAGGAATTCCCGGGACACAGGCGTGGGTAGAATATCATGCTGATACAGAAACGGTTTACATTAAGTTTGAGGGGGAAAGCCAAAATGGTGATAGCGACTCAAATGGGGAAAATAATATCCTGATAGATAGCAGTTCCTGGGATAGCACATCCGGTTGGGAGGTAATAAATGCGAAGTTTGAGAATGGAAAGGCAATTCTAACGCCTTTTTCTCATAAGGATAGTGTGCTAAAACAGGGTGGCGATGGAACGATTATGTTACAGGCGAATAAAAAATACAAACTTGTTGTTAATATAGAAGAGTGCGGCGCGAATCTAAAGGTCAGACTGTCTAATAGAAATGGCAATAATACCTACCTCGAACAAAATATTCAAAAATTGGGGAAATATGAATTTGATTATACACACGAAGAAGGGCGCGATGATGATGTTCGGATTTCTTTTGAAATTCCGAAAGGTCAAGAGGGAAAAGATTCTGTATGCATTACGTCAGTCTCTTTTATACAGGTAAATAATTGAAAACACAGTTTGAGCAGATGTTTAAAATTTGCAAACATAACCGGAAAGAGGAAGAAGAGCTTGGCATAGGGAATATGATGTTGGAAATACGGAAAAGAAAGTGACAAAACTGATCTCCTGTCAAGTCCATTGCAGTTTAATATTACAATGGACTTGAACAGGATATTTTTTTACTTCCATTTTCAGTTTTTATTATCTAATACTTTTACCCATTGAGAATTACCAACTCCATTAGGGACGCTTTGATTTGTACTAGTAGCCTTATAAACATATGTGTAACCCTGTGGATCAATATAAATATCCCCTTTTGACAAGTTATATATAACTCCGTTTATTGCATTTTTCCACGTATGGGGTGGATTTTTTGTAATCGCTATTAAATCGCCGTTTGCTCCATCAGGCGTCCAATAGTAATGTCCCTGATCTTGAGATGATCCAAGTTCTCGCCCTTTATATCCGTTTTCATTGGCTACGACATAATATTTAACATTGTTATTACTATCATGATAGCTAATAAGTTGACCATAATCTAAATCTATTTTTATTGTTGTTCCTGCTCCAGATGCAGGTTCGCTTGGCCAATTATAACTTCCCCATTTATTTACAACTGAATCAACGTCTGTAATGGTATTATCTGGTATAGTAGGAGTTGGAGTTTCTGTAGGAAATATCGGTTGTGTTGGTACAGGAGTTAAAGTTGGATTATTACCATTATCCGTTCCCCCAGTCCAATAAAATGAAACATATTCATTCCCTGTACTTGTCAGTGGATGATATGTAATTTCACAATATCCTTTTGGTCCAGGAATACCTTTCCAATATGTGTCTCCGGCATTCGAAGATACTCCACCGATGGTAATCGGCAACGGTGTTTGCCAGTCATCTTTCTGTTGCTTTAGAGGCGTTACCATAATAGAATAGGTACCATCCGTTTCTTTGTATATTTTCTGTCCGCTGTCTTTCGTATAAGTAGCACTGGTATCCCCCGTAATCGCTGCCATCATCACTTCCGCATACGCCGACCTGACATCCGAAAGATCCACTGCTTCACGGCTTTTCTCAAGTTGACTTGTAAAGATGGGAATGGCAATGGCAACCAATACGCCAATTATTGCCACAACAATCAAAAGTTCTGCCAGCGTAAAACCTCTGTCAGATTTCAATTTTCTTTTCATAAACATCCCTTTTTTATGTATTTGTTGCTAAAAGCATATTTTTTCTTTTTAATGATAGCATATAGCTTTTTAGAAATCCATTTGCATTTTCGACAAAATAAGCTGTGAATTTCGTAATATTTGCGAATCAAACAAAAAGATAATAATTATCCAAAACAAAATATCAACTAATGTAAAATTATTTGTACAAGCTGTGCTTGAAAGACAGTAATTCATATTTTCTAATGTTTTTGAACAAAACAAAATAAAGTACTTGCAAGCCAAGAATTGCAATACTTTTATGATAAAAACATATTTTTTATATTGCCCATAGTATATCTTCTGTCTGATTCATCTAATAACATTCCAGAAATTTATGCTTTTAAATCCGTTGAAAATGAAAAGGCAGGAGTTCTGAATGTAGTTGTTGGTTGTTGAATGTTAAATGCGATTTGTATTTTCTGACTTTTTCCAAAAGAAGAAGCACCAGTCAACCTATATGCCGAACATACCGCTGCGAGATCTCTTTTATATATCGGCAGAGGCTGGTCAAACAGGAAGTACAATCCAAAGGAGGTGGATTTGACATGTGTAAAGCGATCAAAGAGATGCTGCAAGTTAGCAGACAGGAAGGCCGACAGGAAGGGCAAGATGAAATGGCGACCTTGAGTGAGAAACTTATTTTGGCGGACCGTATCAGCTGTTACTGTTCACTCCGTTCACAGTAACGCGCTTCGCGATGCACAGAAATCATGCATTCGCATGATTTCGCGCCGCAATTCTCGGGTTTTCTGTGAACTTTGTTCACAAAAAACGCCTCGCGGAACGTTACCAGTGAACAGTAACTATCAGCGAGCTGTTAAAATGCAGGATAGTGATTCATCTTGTATTCTGTAATTTGTCATGCTACTATAAATCTGTAACTATCTTTTGATTCAAGTATAGCGGAAGCATATCAAACATAAAATACATGGAGAGAAGAAAAATGCAAAAGAAAAAGAAGAGGATATTTGCAGTCCTTTTGTCCGCAATTCTGGTAGTCGCGCTGACTGGCTGCAGTAAGCTGGGTTCCATTATTAATGAAATTCATGGCTCATTGATCGGAAACAATTATATCGTATATACCTATGATAATTATGGGAATCAGACCTTGAAAACTTCTGGAAAGAAAATCAGCATTACCGGAAATAAAATCGAAACTGTCAGCTATGACAGCGATGGAAGAGCAGTAACCGGCTATGATCTGTCTTCAGTAATCACCATTACCATTGATGGAAAAGAAATCGAAAGCTGCGGAGATACCTGTGTATTTGTGCAGAATGGGCTGGAACCGGAGGTGGATTTTTCATTAGACGAGGTCAACAGTAGCGGCGGAAACGGGATTACGGATAATGCAGCTCTGGCGAGGGTTTTGAATCGGTATAAAAATGATTTCGGCAAATCCAGGGTTGTGGTCATCAAATCCCAGCTTGGACAACCTATCGCCGCATTTTCCGGGGATAATGTCTATTGGGAAATTCCGGACGATCTGCCGAAAATGACAAAGCTTATGGTCGATGGGAAGGCACTGTACATACACCGGGCTAACTACCAGATTATTGATAAAGACCTTCTTTAAAGCGTAGCAGGAGTGGCTTGTACCACTCCTGATTTAAAAACAAAATCATATGTTTAATGATGTCAAGCGTTTTTGAAAATGTCCTAAAATAATTGAAGTATTAGCCCCGGCTTTTTGCTGGGGCTTGTTATATTGA